>NZ_PPPD01000001.1:1577500-1732500 GCF_002901445.1 Deinococcus koreensis | reverse complement strand
CAGGGCATCCAGGCCCGCGTGGACGACCTGTACCGCGAGACGCTGTTCACCATGAAGCACGCCGACACCTCCGCCATCGTGCGGGTCAAGAGCGGGGCCGGCGGCACGGAGTCGCAGGACTGGGCAGGGATGCTCTCGCGCATGTTCATGCGCTGGGCCGAGCGCCACGGCTTCAAGGCCGAACTGGTCGATCAGCAGGACGGCGAGCAGGCCGGGGTACTCAGTTCGGAATTCATCATCCGGGGCGAGAAGGCCTACGGCATGATGGCGCCCGAGCACGGCGTCCACCGGCTGGTGCGGGTCTCGCCCTTCGACTCCAACAACCGCCGGCACACCTCCTTCGCCTCGGTGGACGTGGTGGCCGAGGTGCCGGAGGAAGAGATCAACATCCACATTCCGGACTCCGATCTGCGCCGCGACGTGTTCCGCTCGCAGGGCGCCGGCGGTCAGGGCGTCAACACGACCGACTCGGCCGTGCGCCTGACCCACATCCCCACCGGGATCGCGGTGGCCTCGCAGGTCACGCGTTCGCAGATCAAGAACCATGACATCGCGCTCCAGATTCTCAAGCAGCGCCTCTACGACATCGAGATCAAGAAGCGCGAGGCCGAGGAAGCCAAGGCGCGCGGCGAGCAGAAGAAGATCGAGTGGGGCTCGCAGATCCGCTCGTACGTGCTCGACAAGCAGTACATCAAGGATCACCGCACCGGCCTGATGAAGCACAACCCCGACGACGTGCTGGACGGCGACCTGGACGACCTGATGTGGGCCGGACTGGAGTGGATGGCCGGTAAGCGCGTGGCCGAGGAAGGCGCGGACGACGAGTAGGTGTTGCTGGGCAGGCGCCCACGGAGAGACCTGCGGCTGAACACGGGGGCGCCTCTCCCACTCCCGCCTGTCCCGCTCCGGCCTGCGCGGGGGTGAAAGAGTTCCGGAAGAGTCCATGCGGTCAAATGGGCCGCACCGAGGTCAGACCGGGTTCAACGACACCGCGGGTTCAAGACCGCCTCCTCATCCTTCCCGTGACACCGTCCGCGCCGAAAGAGGCATACAGTTGACCATGATTTCCTTTCCCGACTCCGCTGACGACCATGAGTGATGCTCCCGCCATCCCCGGTTACAGCCTGCACCGCGTCCTCGGTCGCGGGAACACCTCGACCGTGCATCTCGCGGTGGACGGCGAGGGCCGCAAGGTCGCGCTGAAGATTCCGCACGAGCACACGCTGAAGGTGCAGGATGCGGCCGAGCGCTTCGGCAACGAGGTCAGGCTGACGCTCAAGTTCCGCCATCCACGGCTGGTTCGGGGCTACGCCGGCACGCCGTTCGGGCAGCAGGCGTTCCTGGCCATGGAGTACTTTCCCAACGGCGCCCTGAGCGATCAGCTCAGCCAGCTGCTGACCCGCACGCTGCCGGTCGAGAACGCCCTGCAGATCCTGGCGGACGTGGCCTCGTCGCTGACCTACCTGCACCACCAGGGAGCGGTGCACCAGGACGTCAAGACCCAGAACGTGTACCTGAACAGCGAGGGCCACGCCGCACTGGGCGACATGGGCAGCACCTACTTCACCTCGCAGGGCGGCAAGGTCAGCGGCAGCCCGTATTACATGGCGCCCGAGATCTACCACGGCGAACCCAGCAGCAGCGCCAGCGACGTCTACAGCCTGGGCATCCTGATGTACGAGCTGCTGAGCGGCGACCGGCCGTTCCAGGGCAACACCTACGAGGAGCTGATGGTCGCGCACCTGACCCGGTTTCCGGTGGCCCTGAGCCACACGAACCCGCAGGTGCCCCGGAACGTGTCGAAGATGGCCGAACTCGCCCTGGCCAAGCGGGTCAACGACCGCCCCACGGCCGACGCCATCCGCCGGGCGCTGCTGGTCGCGCTGGGCCAGATGCCCGAGGACGAGATCTACGAGGACGAGGCGAAGAAGCCAGCGCCCGAACCTGACAAGAAAGCCGGACGGCACGGCACCTTTCCGCCTCGCACGGCGGTTCGTCCGGGTGATCCGGTGCCCGCCGCTCCCAAGGTCGAGGAGAAGCGCGGCTGGAACCCCTTCAAGCGGAAGAAGTAGAGGACAGTGGTCGACGCAGCGCCCCGTGGTGACGCCCGGGGCGCTGAATCATTCCGGCGCAGGGTCGTCCAGGCGCAGATGCAGCTCGAAACGGCCCGGTTTCGACTGGAAGCCCAGCCGACGGTTCACCGCGAGCATGGGGGCGTTCTGGCTGTGGTTGTTGGTTCGCATGACGCTCAGGCCGGGATGGCCTGGAGCTTGAGCGGCAGGGCCAGCCCCCGCCCACGGGCCTGCGGATGGGTGGCCGTGAGTTCGTTGTACGCCATGTTCGCGTGCCGGATGCGGATCATGGCCGTGGTGCCCAGCCATTCGCCCTGCGGGGAGACGGCCAGGATGAACCAGTCGGGGCGCGGGTCACTGTCCAGATGGAGCGCCTGCCGCACCTGACCCAGCGGCCAGCGCGGGTGGCCCGCCAGATCCGGCGTCTCGGTCAGGCGGTCGGCCACGAAGTTCAGGAAGCGCTCCAGTGTGGTGGCGTCGGCCGAACCCAGATCGCTGAAGGTGACCCCCTGGGCCGCGGCGCGCCTGAGATCCGTCTCGAACGCCGTTTCGTCGAACGCGGTCAGATCCAGTTCGGAGGCGAAACGGTGGGCATGGGTGTGGAATCCACGTCGCCCGGCCCAGGCGAGGCTCGCCGGGTCGAGGTCGCTGACGTCCGTGACCAGCCCGGCGGGGCGATGGCCGCGCGCCTCCTGCAGCGCGTGGTTCCACAGCGCCCGCCCCAGGCCCCGTCCCCGCCGCTGCGGGTGGACGAGCACGCTGACATGCAGGAACCCAGGTGGATCGAAGGGCCAGAAGTACAGGGCCGCCATGCCCACGATCTGAGCGCCGTCCAGCGTCACCCAGCGGCGCATGGGGTGAGCCGGATCGCGGCGGGCGTCCTCCGCCCGGAACGCCTCGACGGTAGCCTGACGATCCAGCACGAGGTTCGACAGCGCCACCCAGCCGGGCGTATCGCGGTCGGCGAAGGGCCGCGGGGTCATGGGCCGAACCTCACGTCAACCACCTCATGTCACACCCTTACGACACCGTCTTGACCATCTGCCGGATGGCGCCCAGGTGGTAGGCGACGTGGGCCAGTCCCCCGGCCAGGCCGCCCGTCATGTCGCCAGTCAGCGGCCGCTCCAGCTGAGTCCGGGCGAAGGCCGTCAGTTCCTCGTAGGCGCGCCGCACCCGCCCACGCAGCTCGGCCCACTCCAGCTCGTCCACCTGTGTGGGGTGAAAGCTGCCCTTCCAGTCGAACGGCCCCCGGTCGCCGTCCCGCTCCCAGCGCACGATGACCTCCATATGGAACGCGGTGTGGCGGGCCTGTCCGGCGATCGAGGTGCCGTGGACGTCGTGGCTGGCCTGCACGGGATCAAGGCCCTCCAGCGTGGCGAGCAGGCCGTGGTTGCCGCTGCCGTCGGCGGCCGTGCCGTCCAGGAACGCGGTGCCCTGGCCGGGCGTGCCCCCCTCGACCGCTTCTTTCAGGATGTCGAGGATGCCTTCGATGGGGTGCTGGGGCGGCCCGGCGGGAGTCTGAGTCATGATCCAGCGTAACTGACGGCCCGGGCGGACGGATGCGTCACGTGGCTCTTCTCAGCGCGGCCCGGCTCTGGTATGGTGGTCAATTGCGCTGCCCCGGCGAGGCCAGACCTTGCCTGAAGGGGGCGACATCCAGCACCCAGAAGGAGGTGAACATGAACACATACGACCTGAACCTGATCCTGAACCCGAACCTCAGCGCTGAGCAGGTGCAAATCGAGAAGGACTTTATCGAGGGCACCATGAAGAACGCCGGAGCGGAACTCAGCAATCTGGACGATCTCGGCAACCGTCGCCTGGCTTACCAGGTGGGCAAAGACCGCGAGGGCTACTACCTGATGTACACCATCAAGGCCGGTGGCAACCCTGAAAAGGACATCGCCGCGAGCCTGAGGTTGCGCGATCACGTGCGCCGCGTCCTGGTGGTGAAAGACCGCCCGGAGTGGAAGACCAAGAAGGCCTGAGCCCCTGCCCGGAGCACTACGCTCTTGACAGAATTGCTCAGGCTTGTTATCGTCTGGTCAATCTGCAAAGGCCGCATCGCCAGCAACGTCAAAGCCCCCAGTACGAATCCCACCGGATTCAGCCAGCAACAAAGGAGCAACCAGTATGGCCAGAGGCATGAACCACGTTTATCTGATGGGCGCCCTCGCCCGCGACCCCGAACTGCGGTACACCCCCAACGGCACCGCCGTGTTCGAGGCCACCGTCGCCGGAGAAGACCATATCGTCGGCATGGACGGCAAGGAGCGTAAGCTTCCCTGGTATCACCGCGTCTCCATTCTCGGCAAACCCGCCGAGTGGCAGGCCGAACGCAACCTGAAGGGCGGCGACGCCGTGATGGTCGAAGGCAGCCTGGAGTACTCGCAGTGGGAAGCGCCCGAAGGCGGCAAGCGCAGCATGGTGCGCGTGAAGGCCCTGCGTATGGAACAGCTGGGCTACCAGCCCGAGCTTGTTCAGGATGCCGGAGGCGGCGTCCGCATGGGCAGCGGCATGAACGAGGTCATCATGATCGGCAACGTCACCCGTGACCCCGATCTTCGCTACACCCCCGCCGGCGACGCCGTGCTCGGGATCGGCCTGGCCGTGAACGAGAGCTGGACAGACCGCCAGGGGCAGAAGCAGGAAAAGACCCACTGGATCGACGTGACGCTGTGGCGTGAGCTGGCCGAAGCCATGAAGGACCTGAAGAAAGGCGACCCGGTCGTCGTTCAGGGCCGACTGGTGAACGAGGCCTGGACAGACAAGGACGGCAACAAGCGCAACTCCACCAAAGTAGAGGCGACGAGAGTCGAAGCCCTGTCCCGAGGCGCCGCTGCCGGACAATCCGGTTACGCTGCCTCCCCCGCGACGCCTCGCACGCAGACCGCGAGCAGCGCCGCGCGCCCCCAGGCCAGCCGAGCACAACCGGCCAGGGCGGCGACCGCATCAGCTGGGGGGAACCGTTCGGGCGGCTTGGATATTGATCAAGGTCTCGACGACTTCCCACCCGAGGAAGAAGACCTGCCGTTCTGAATTCGGATGCCGGCAGGCATGAGGACACCACATGACGCAACGCGACAACTCCGACCGCAAGCCGCGCGGCAAGGGGCCCAAACGCCCCCGCAAGCCCAAGGTCGACCCCTTCTCCATCGGGGAACTTGAGATCACCGATTACAAAGACGTGAAGATGCTCCGCCGCTTTGTCAGCGACACGGGCAAGATCCTTCCCCGCCGCCGCACCGGCCTCTCGGCCAAGCACCAGCGCCGCATCTCGCAGACGATCAAGATCGCCCGCCAGCTGGCCCTGCTGCCGTACACCGAGAAACTGGTTCGGAAGTAAGGAGAATTGACATGCAAGTGATTCTTCTTGAACCCGGCAAGCTCGGCAAGACTGGTGAAGTCGTGAACGTCAAAGACGGCTATGCGCGCAACTGGCTGATTCCCCAGGGCATCGCCGCCGCCGCCACCGCCTCCAACATGAAGAGCCTGGAAGCGCGCATCCGTTCGCGCGAAAAGGTGCTGGCCGCCGAGAAGAAGACGGCCGAAGACCTCGCCAGCCGCCTGAACGGGGTCGCCGTGGAACTCAGCGTGCGCGCCGGCGAAGGCAAGATCTACGGCGCCGTGACCCACGCCGACGTGGCCGGCGCCCTGGACAAGCTGGGCTTCGATGTGGACAAGCGCAAGATCGACATGCCGAAGACCGTCAAGGAAATCGGCGAGTACGACATCGCGTACCGCGCCCACCCCGAAGTCACCATCCCCATGAAGCTCGTCGTCCACGCCAGCAAATAAGGCCAGACGATCATGAAGACCCCCGCCCGCGTGGTGGGGGTTTTCAGTTTGGGCAGATGTGTCGGGCAGCGCCCACTGTTCGGCCTACAGTGCAGCCATGAAAACAATGCTGCCTCTCGCACTCGCTGTATTGGGCCTGACCGGCTGCGGGCCTGGAGACAGCCTCCAGCCCAGCGCACCACCCACCCTGACGGTACAGACCACCCCGAATCCAGTGACGATCGGTCAGACGCTCAGTGTCCAGATTGGCCTTCAGAACGGCTCTGAACCGCTCTTTCTGGCTCTGTTCATCGAAGACCCGGAGGGAAGGATTGCTCAGATCTTGCCCAACCGGCTGCCAGACGGCGCACCCACCTTGAAGGCTGGGCAGCCGGTAACCTTCCCGCCGCCGGGAGCGCTCTATGAGCTTCGGACCGTTGCCCCTGCAGGGGTTCACACCGCCCTCGCCTATGCCAGTCGTGAACCACTGAAGCTGGATGGCATCAGCAGTTATGCCAGTGCAGGCGCGACTTTCGCCACGGTGAATCGTCAGGGAAAAGGCTCCCTCGAAGCCTCTCTCCTGTCAGCTGTCAAGGTCGTGAATCCAGGCATCTCCCAGCTCACGAGTTTCGAGGTCAAAGCCGGGGTCAGCACAGCGCCATGAATTAAGAACCCTCGCCTGATCCATATCCCGGCCCACCTGATTCCCCATACGCTTCGGGGTGGAGGAACAACCCATGTTCAAGCACGCGCTCTCCGTGTCGGCGTTCGTCCTGTCGTCTCTCGCGCTGGGCCAGGCGGTCAAGGGCTCGGAGGTCACCGTCACCAGCGGCGGCAAGGCCTACGTGAGTTACCTCGCCGCGCCGGCCAGCGCCACACCCAAGCCGGCGGTCATCCTGATCCACTCGTTCAACGGGCTGGAGCAGGGCTACAAGGATCTGGTGGACGAGATGGCGGGCGCCGGGTACGTGACCCTGGCGTTGGGCTGGCAGACCTTCGAGAAGGAGCCCAGCGACGCGACCGTGAAGGCGCTGGTCGAGGACGGCCTGAAGTTCCTGGGCGAGCGCAAGGACGTGAACATGAACGCGGTGGGTCTGACCGGCTTCTGCGCGGGCGGGCGCTACACCATGCTGCTGCTGCCGCAGCTCAAGCAGTTCAAGGCGGGCGTGGCGTGGTACGGCTTCCCGGATCAGGGCGGCACGGCGGCCAAACCCCAGACGCCCTCGGCCCTGATCGGCCAGCTCAGCACGCCCATGCTGATCCTGCACGGCACCAAGGACGTGCCCAGCCCCATTGCGGGCATCTATGCCTACGCGCAGAAGCTGGACGCGGCGGGCAAGGCCTTCAAGCTCAGCGTGTACCAGGGCGAGCCGCACAGCTTCCTGCTTCAGGGCGGCAAGATCGCGGATACCTTCGCGTCCCGCGATGCCCGGCGGGACATGCTGGGCTACTTCGGTGAATGGCTGAAATGAGCTGAACAGTGATCGCCGGAGGCCCGGGCCGGGAAGGTTCCGGGCCTCCGGCCGTCTCGACCCGCCAGGCAGGCTCGCGTTCCTCACGGGCGGGTGTTCTGCCGAGCTGCTCCACACCCGGCCCACTGGTACAGACCACTTGCACGTCAGCAGTCTTTCTGACCGCTGTTTCGGCGCTTTGGGGCTACACTGCGAGGTGAACGTTCCACGCCATGTGACGTTCGTCCCAACTCAACAGTGGTGTCGGGCGTGCCCGTGTGGCATGGCCCATAAAGAACCGAAAGGAGCCAGCATGACGATTGTTTGGGTCATTGTGGCGCTCCTGGCGGGATTGGTCGGAGGGTTCCTGGGGGGGCAGTCACGCGGCCTGAGTAGGCGGGCCGAGCTGGATGACCGACTTCAACGGGAAGCTCGTGCGGAAGCGGAACGCATTCGGGCGCAAGCAGAGGCGGAGGCGCGACAGGTACGGGAGCAGGCCGACCAGGCCAGGCAGGACGCAACAAGACGGATTCAGGAAGCCGGAGAACGTGAGGCTCAGGTCACCGCCCTGGGCACCCAACTGGGCTCGCAGCGCGAGCAGATCGCCCTGCTGCGGACGCAGGCCGAGGCCGAGCGGGCGCAGGCCAAGCAGGACGTGGCCCGCGAACGGGAGACCCTGGCCGGCGACCGCCAGGAAACCCGCCGCGAGCGCGAGGAACTCAAGCGGGAGATCGAGCGCCTCAACCGCCGCGCCGAGCAGCTCGATGCCCGCGGCGAGAAGCTCGATACCCTGGAGGAGCGCCTGGACAGCCGGCTCGGGCAGCTGAACCAGCAGGAAGCCGAACTGGCTGAACGCGGTAAGCAGGTCGACCTGAAGCTGTACGAGGTCGCCAACCTCTCGCCCGAGGCGGCGCGCGAGGAGATCATGACCCGGCTGGACGAGGCGCTGGAAGAGGAGAAGGCCATCCGGATCAAGGCCATGCACGAGCGGGCCACGGCGGAGGCCAAGCGCACCGCCCGGCATGTGATCGCGCAGGCCATTCAGCGCAGCGCCTCGGAGACGAGCGCTGCGCTGAGCGTTTCGGTGGTGCCGATTCCCAACGACGCCATGAAGGGCCGCCTGATCGGCCGCGAGGGCCGCAACATCCGCGCCTTCGAAGCCCTGACCGGGGTCGACCTGATCATCGACGACACGCCCGAGGCGGTGATCCTCTCCTCGTTCAACCCGGTGCGCCGCGAGGTCGCCAAGCACGTGCTGGACGCCCTGGTCGCCGACGGCCGGATCCACCCCACGCGCATCGAGGAGATGGTGCACAAGGCGCAGGACGAGATGAAGACCTTCATCCACGCGCAGGGCGAGGAAGCGGGCATCGAGGCGGGCGTGGTGGGCATCAAGCCGGGGCTGGTGCAGCTGCTGGGGCGCATGTATTTCCGCACCTCCTACGGCCAGAACGTCCTGAAGCACTCCATCCAGGTGGCGCACCTGACCGGCATCATGGCCGACGAGCTGGGGCTGGACGCCTCTCTGGCCCGCCGCGCCGGCCTGATGCACGACGTGGGCAAGAGCATCGACCGCGAGATCGACGGCACCCACGTCGAGATCGGCATCAACCTCGCCAAGCGCTTCGGGGAGCCGCAGGAGGTCATCGACGCGATCGCCCACCACCACGACCCGGAGAACGGCGAGACGCTGTATTCGGTGCTGGTGGCCGCCGCCGACGCCATCAGCGCGGCCCGGCCCGGGGCGCGCCGCGAGGAGCTGGAATCCTACGTGCGGCGACTGGAGCAGCTGGAGCAGATCGCGGTGTCCTTCCCCGGCGTGCAGCAGGCCTACGCCATCCAGGCCGGCCGTGAAGTCCGGGTGATCGTTCAGCCCGAGAAGGTCACGGACGCCCAGGCGACCCTGCTGGCGCGCGAGATCGCCAGCCGGGTCGAACAGGACATGGAGTATCCGGGGCAGGTGCAGGTGACCGTGGTGCGCGAAAGCCGCGCCGTGGAGGTTGCCCGGTAGCCGTTGGATGGGCAGAGGGGGTGGTCACGCGCAGGCGGGCCGCCCCCTTCTTCTATGGGTGTATGCAGGGGCGCAGTTGAGCTGGGGCAGGATTTGACGCGTCAGACGAGATTTTTTTATCGACGTGGCTGGAGTTGCGCCGGTCTGCATAGTGCGCTATAGTTTTCCCATCACCGCCGAAGAGGCGGATTTTTCGTTTTGCCCCGGCCACCGGGAGTCTCAGAGCGGCACTTTCACTCCTTACCGACCCCAGGCGGGTGAATATGCAGCCGCCTCACGGGATCAGAGTGGAATTGATCGTCCCAGACGACATCCTCAGGCCCGCCAGAATACGTTTGACACTCACCGCATAGCACGCTATCTTTTCCTTATCACCGCCGATGAAGGCGGCTTTTTTATTGTCTGTTCAACGGTTGAGCCAGCTCAGTGCGGCCTGGGCCACCGCGAGATCTCCCTCGGCAGGGCGGCCGGGAGCCGCGACCTTTGAGAGCCGCACGATGTCGGCCCAGACCTGCCGGCGCGCCAGCGGGTCTCCGCTGCCCAGCAGGTGAGGGCCGTAGCGCAGGGCCGCGTCGAGGGGAAGGCCCGCGTAGGCCGGGTCGGGGCCGCCCCGCTGCTCCAGCCGCAGCACCGGGTATGTCCAGTGACCTTCGGCCAGCCGCTCGGCGCTCAGGTGGTAGCCGTGGGCCAGCGCCCAGACCCGCACCCTCCGGGGCGAGTCGTTGGGCTGCAGGATCAGCGCCGGGGGCAACGTCTCCCCCGCCCGATCCAGAATGCCCAGCATCGTCTGGGCCCCCATCCCGCTCAGACTGGCGCTCTGAACCTCGCCGGGGGCCAGGGGCGAGAAGCCGTCTCCGGCTCGCACGTCGATCCGATCCTGCAGCCCCGCTCTCCGGACGTTCTGGCGCGCCAGCAGCAGCGGGCCGGAGTTCAGCTCCACGATCACGCCGCGCACGATCTGACCCCGGTGGATCAGTTCGATGGGCAGACTGGCGTGGTCGCTGCCGATATCGGCATGACTGTGGGCGTGGACGAGGCCCAGGACGGCCTCCAGGCGGGCGTCAAGGCTGGGCATCGGAAGGCGCTGGAGGGGGGACTGAAGGGCCGGCTGGGGGCGGGCTGACGTGCTCACCACGCGCGGCGCCCTGACGGCTGAGGATCACCGAGTAGGTGCCCACGGACAGGATCACGGCAGCGATGGCCGCGCCGTACACCAGGATGTCCGACCCACTCCGCCAGTTCAGGGCCACCGAGAAGAAGTTGACCGCCAGCGCCACGATCACGATGCCGATCAGCTTCTGCTTGAGGTCGTCGAAGGAGTCGATGTGCAGCCAGGCGGGCACGTTCTGCAGGCGCCCCACGAACAGCGACTGGAGCCCGTAGGAGATGATCAGCAGCGCCATGCCGACCAGCAGCGTGTCGGCCTGCTCGACCGCCGCGATGATCAGCGTCTTGGTGGTCTCCGGCTGCCCCAGTTCGCCCAGCGCGGCGCGGATGGTCACGTACGCCTGCGCGATGGCCGCCACGAACAGCGCCAGGCTGAAGGCGAAGGAACTCAGCACCCCCAGTTCCACGATCAGGCGCGTGAAGCCGAAAGCGCGGGCCAGGGTCCACGAACGGGCACGGCTGTCCGGCGGGGGCCGGGTCATGAGGCCGAGTCCAGCGCCCGGAGCTGGTCGCCCACGCGGATCAGGCCGCCCTGGATGACCCGCGCGGTCAGGCCGCCGTGACCGCGCACGGCGTTGTAGCCGCCCTCGCCCAGGTTCTCCTCCATGCGCGAGCAGGGATGACACTCGCCCGTGCCCTCCAGGATGACCCACCCCCCCTCCGGACTGCCGATCTGGAAGCGGGCGTCCTTGAGGGCCAGCAGCGGCAGCCCGGACACCACGATGTTGCGCCGCAGCATCCCCGGCGTGACCGCTTCCAGCCCGGCGAGGGCCGCGATGACCGGCAGATGCTCGGCCTGGATCAGCGTGACCTGCCGCCGTCCGGGGCCGCCGGGGACAGCCGGAGTCTGTGCCGGGGTGGCGACCTCGCCGGGCGCGCCGCTCAGGGCCGTCAGACGGGGCGGGGCGAGTTTGCCGTGATCGCCGATCAGGCCCACCAGCGGATGGGCCTCGGTCTCCTGCACGCCGACCAGGGGCACGCGGCGGGCCGGGCGCAGGCCGATCCACTCCACCCGCCCCGGCCGGGGCAAGGTCGCGCGCAACTCCTGCATGGTCTTCACGCCCCGTATGCTAGCGAACCCTTGCTACACTGGGCGCATGAGGCACTCGACCCGACGTGCATATCAAAGTAGCCGCTGAGGTGGTCGGGTTCCTGTTTGCCTGAAGTCCAACCCCGAGCGGCGCACCGTGAAAAGCGAGTGCGCCGCCCTTTTTTATGGAGTGAGCCATGAACGAGATTCGCAGAAACGTCCCCATTGACGAGCAGCTCGAGATCCTGAACCGCGGCGTGATCGATCTGGTCTCTGCAGACGACCTGCGCCGCAAGCTGGGGCGCAGCATGGAGACCGGCCAGCCCCTGCGCGTGAAACTGGGCGCCGACCCCACCCGGCCCGACCTGCACCTGGGCCACGCGGTGATCCTGCGCAAGATGCGCCAGTTTCAGGATCTGGGCCACAAGGTCATCATGCTGATCGGCGATTTCACGGCCATGATCGGCGACCCCTCCGGCAAGTCCAAGACCCGCCCGCCGGTCACGCTGGAGCAGACCCGCGAGAACGCCCGGAGCTACCTCGAGCAGTGCAAATTGATCCTGCGCGATGAACCCGAGGTGCTGGAGCTGCGCTTCAACTCCGAATGGCTCGAACCCATGGGCTACGCCGACGTGATCCGGCTCGCCAGCCGCTACACCGTGGCCCGCATCATGGAGCGCGACGATTTCAAGAAGCGCTTCGAGGGTGGCGTGCCCATCTCCATGCACGAACTCCTCTACCCGCTCACCCAGGGCTACGACTCGGTGGCGCTGCGGGCCGACATCGAACTGGGCGGCACCGACCAGCTGTTCAACAACCTGGTGGGCCGCGCCCTGCAGCGCGACTACGACCAGGAGCCGCAGGTGGTCATCACGTTGCCCCTGCTGGTCGGCCTGGACGGCACCGAGAAGATGTCCAAGAGCCTGGACAACTACATCGGCCTGACCGACGCGCCGCACGCCATGTTCGCCGGCCTGATGAAGGTGCCGGACGCCCTGCTGGACAACTACTTCACGCTGCTGACCGACCTGCCCCGCCCCCGGATCGACGAACTGTTGGCCGGGCATCCGGTGGCCGCCCACCGCGAGCTGGCGCGGGAGGTCGTGGCGTCCCTCCATCCGGACGCCGATCTGGAGGCCGCCGAGGAACGCTTCAGGAGCGTGGCGAGGGGCGGCATTCCCCAGAACATCCCGACCGTGGCGATCCCGGCAGCGGAACTGGACAACAGCCTGGACACCCAGCGCATCAGCATGGCGAAGCTGGTGGTGCTCGCCGGCCTGGAACCCAGCAACGGCGCGGCCCGCAAGCTGATCCAGAACCGGGGCCTGAAACTGAACGGTGAGACTTACCCTGACCCCCAGGGCCACCTGAGCCGGGACGATCTGACTTCGGCCGGCGGCGCGGTGCTGCAGAAAGGTAAGGACAAGTTCGCGCGCCTGACCCTAGAGTCCTGAGCTCCGTGCACCTTCACGTGGCCTTCATGAAGCGCTGGGACGGCTGAAATCGCCGGAGTTATACACAGGCTGACGCGCTCAGGCCAGCAGGCGGTATAGCACGTCCCACACTGCATAAACCCCCAGGTCATTCAAAGAGTTATCCACAGGCGACGTGTGGAAAGTTCACGTCCCTGTGGATAAAAAAGACTGACCTGGGGCTGACATGCATCGGGGTGAATATCCGCCCCGATCCCGGAAAGCGCTGGCCCTGGAAGACCCTGGCCTCCGGTCAGACCCGGCGGCTCAGGTCTTCCTCGCGCAGCCTCTCCACGCGCAGCATGTTGGTGGTGCCGCGCACGCCGAAGGGCACGCCGGCGGTGATCACGTAGCGGTCGCCCGTGTCCGCGAAGCCGGTCTTCTTCAGCTCGTCGTTGGCGATCCGCACCATGTCGTCGGTGTCGTGGGGATCTTCGCTGAGCATGGGGTGGATGCCCCAGGAGAGCGCCAGCTGGTTGCGGGTGGTCTCGTTGGGGGTCAGGGCCAGGATCGCCAGGGCCGGGCGGTACTTGGCGACCCGGGTGGCCGCGCCCCCGGTGGAGGTGAAGGTCACGATGGCCGCCGCGCCCAGCTTTTCCCCGATCGAACAGGCCGCAAAGGCGATCGAGTCCTGCGCCAGTTCGGCGTCGATCACCATCTGCTGCTGCATGAGCTGGTAGTGCTCGCTGGCCTCGGCCTCGCGGGCGATCCGATCCATCATGGCGACCGACTCCACCGGGTAGAGCCCCGCCGCCGACTCGGCCGAGAGCATCACGGCATCGGTGCCGTCGTAGATCGCGTTGGCGACGTCCGAGGCCTCGGCGCGGGTGGGGCGCGGCAGGCTGATCATGCTCTCCAGCATCTGGGTCGCGGTGATCACCGGCTTGCCCGCCTCGCGGCACATACGGATGATCCGCTTCTGGATGGTGGGCACCTGCTCGGCGCGCATCTCAACGCCCAGGTCGCCGCGCGCCACCATGATGCCGTCCACTTCCTTCAGGATGTCCTCGAAGCGGTCGACGGCCTGCGGCTTCTCGATCTTCGCCATCAGCTTGGCCCGCGAGCCGAAGCGCGCCAGGTAGTGCCGGGCCAGCAGCAGGTCGTCGCGCGATCTGACGAAGCTCAGGGCCACCCAGTCCACGCCCAGCTCGGCGCCGAATTCCATGTCCTGCACGTCTTTTTCGGACAGCGCCGGCACGCTCAGGTCGGCCTCGGGCACGTTGATGCCCTTGTTGTTCTTGAGCACCCCGCCGACCACCACCCGCGTGGTCACCTCGTTGCCGCGCACGCCCTCCACGCGCAGGGCCATGTTGCCGTCGTCGAGCAGCAGCGCCATGCCGGGGTGGACGTCCTGCGCCAGCCCCTTGTAGGTCGAGCTGACCCGCACGGCGTCGCCCTCGACGTCGTCCATGGTGATCACGAAACGGTCGCCGGCCGCCAGCGTCACGGCGCCCTCGGCGAAGCGGCCCACGCGGATCTTGGGGCCCTGCAGATCCTGCAGGATGCCGATCACGGTGCCGCGCTGGGCCGCCAGTTCGCGCACCATCTGGAGCGTCTGGCGGTGGTCTTCCGGGTTGCCGTGGCTGAAATTCATGCGAACCACGTTCAGCCCGGCGTCCAGCATCTTGCCCAGGACTTCCGGGCTGCGGCTGGCGGGGCCTATGGTGGCGACGATCTTGGTGGCGCGGTCGAAATGTTTCATGTCTTGGAGACTCCGTTGTGGGGGTGGAAGCAATTCCAGAGGGGAAGAAGCTATGAGCTCTGGGCTATGAGGGTCGGGGTTTTCACAGCCCAGAGCTCAAAGCTCAGAGCCCCCTAGCGCAGCGCCTTGCGGCCGGGGTACACCGCGCGCTCACCCAGGGCGTCCTCGATGCGGAGCAGCTGGTTGTACTTGGCGATGCGGTCGCTTCGGCTGGCGCTGCCGGTCTTGATCTGCCCGGCGTTGGTCGCTACGGCGAGGTCGGCGATGAAGGCGTCCTCGGACTCGCCCGAGCGGTGGCTGATGATGGTGCCGTAGTGGTGGCGCTTGGCCAGCTCGATGGCGTCCATGCTCTCGGTCAGCGAGCCGATCTGGTTGACCTTGACGAGAATCGCGTTGCCGACATTCGTATCGATGCCGCGCTGCAACCTCTCGGGGTTGGTCACGAAGAGGTCGTCGCCGACCAGCTGCACCTTGTCGCCAATCTTGGCGGTCAGGGCCTGCCAGCCGTCCCAGTCGTCCTCAGCCAGACCGTCCTCGATGGAGATGATCGGGTAGCGGCTCGCCCAGTCAGCCCAGAAGTCCACCATCTCGGCCGTGGTCAGCTCGCGGCCCTCGCCCTTCAGGTGGTATTTACCGTCCTTGAACAGCTCGGTCACGGCCGGGTCAAGGGCGATGCAGATGTCCTCGCCCGGCTCGTAACCGGCCCTCTGGATGGCCTCCAGCAGCACTTCCAGCGCTTCCTCGTTGCTTTTCAGGTCGGGCGCGAAGCCGCCCTCGTCGCCGACGTTGGTGTTGTAGCCGCGCCCTGAGAGTACTTTTTTCAGCTCGTGGAAGGTCTCGGCGCCGTAGCGCAGGCCTTCGCGGAAGCTCGGCGCGCCTACCGGCATGACCATGAACTCCTGGAAGTCCACCGAGTTGTCGGCATGGGCGCCCCCGTTGATGACGTTCATCATGGGCACCGGCAGGGTCTTGGCGTTCGAGCCGCCCAGGTAGCGATAGAGCGGAATGCCCAGCTCCTCGGCGGCCGCGCGGGCGGTGGCCAGGCTCACGGCCAGGATGGCGTTGCCGCCCAGCTTGCCCTTGTTCGGGGTGCCGTCCAGCGCCATCAGCGCGGCGTCGATGCCCAACTGATCGCTGGCGTCCAGACCCACCACCGCCGGCCCCAGGGCCTCGTTCACGTTCTTCACGGCCTGCTGCACGCCCTTGCCCAGATAGCGGGAGCCGCCGTCACGCAGTTCCAGCGCCTCGTGGGTGCCGGTGCTCGCCCCCGAGGGCACGATGGCGCGGCCCCTGAAGCCGCTGTCCAGATGCACCTCGGCCTCGACCGTGGGGTTCCCGCGCGAGTCCAGCACTTCACGAGCGATCACTTTTTCGATGTTCATGTCGTTCCTCCGAGTTCCGACCCCGCGCCCACAGGCTGGTGTCACCAGGGCGAGTAGGTGTACCTCTGACACTATACGGGCCGCCGGTCATGTTCGGATTCGGGCGGTCTAAGTTCAGGCGGTCTGGGTCGGGGTTCGTCCCTCCTACCCCAGCGCACCCTGAACCGCAGCCCGGGAGCATGAAGAGGGGATAAATTCCCACCAGATCGAAAGTTATCCCCATTTTTTATCCACAGGCCAGAATTCTGTGGATAACTTTTTAGGCGCATCGGCTCGGCATCACTTCAACTTCTGTAAGACCACAAAAAAGCCCGCGATTGCGACAGCGAGTGCGCTCCCACCTGTCCAAATGCCCATTTCGATCTTACCCATTGCGGCGGTCAACAAGACTAGGGCGAGGGCGGCTAAGGCCAATACCGCCAATAAAAGTCGATATACTCGGACGCTCAAAATGCTCTCCTAGAAAGCAACTATGCGACCGGCCGGCAACTCAACACTTGTCGGTTAAGTCAACGACGAGTAACTTGGTCGGACAGAAGGGGGGCGGAGTAGACCAAACTTCATCTGGCGCGATAGGCGATCCCAATTCTTGGCGGAAGGCGGATCGCCTATCTCCTGTTGAGCCAACTACATATTCTCAACCTCCATCGAACCCCAGCAATACCCCGTGCGGGCGCTGGCTGGCCCCTTAAACGCGCAGCGTGACCATGACGGCCATGTAGCCGCCTCCCCCACTCGCGCGGAAGATGGCGGGGCTGGTGGAGCCCGAGAACAGCAGCTCGGCCTCCCCCTCGATCGGGCCCAGGGCATCGAGCACGTGCCGGGCGTTGAACGCCAGGCTCATGGCGGGTTCGATGCCCCCCTGCGTGACGTCC
This sequence comes from Deinococcus koreensis, assembly GCF_002901445.1. NCBI lineage: Bacteria > Thermotogati > Deinococcota > Deinococci > Deinococcales > Deinococcaceae > Deinococcus > Deinococcus koreensis. The sequence goes on along the minus strand of NZ_PPPD01000001.1, from coordinate 1,715,561 downwards.
AGGGTGTCCTGGGCGCGGCCGTAGTCGCCCTCGGCGGCCAGGCGCAGCTTGCCCTCGGAAACCAGGAACTCGACGCGGTTGTTGGCGTTCTTGTCGGCCAGGACAGCCACGCGGTTCACGGCGTCCTTCAGGGCGGTGGCGGGCAGGGTGACCTGCAGCTTGATGTCCTTGGGGATGACCCGCTCGTAGTCGGGAAAATCGCCGTCGAGCAGCTTGAGGTTCATCCGCACACGGTCCGTGGTCACGCTGAGCAGGCCGTCGCCGTAGGTGAAGCGCGCCTCGCCGTCCTTGAGCACCCGGATCAGTTCGTCGACCGAGCGGGCCGGGATGATCAGGTTGCGCCCGTTGCCGTCTGCGGGAAAGTCGCGGATGGCGACCCGGTAGCCGTCCGAGGCCACGACCCGGGCGCCCTCAGGCCGGTGCTCCAGCTTGATGCCCCGGAAGACCGCCTGGAAGGCCTCGTTGCTGGCGGCGTAGCGCACGCTGGAAAAGGATCTGGCGAGTTCCTCAGCGTTCAGGCTGACGTCGGCGTGGGTCGGGAAACTGAGCGGCGGATAGGCGCCCAGGTCGCCGGTCTGCAGTTTGAAATCCGAGCCGCCGGAGCGCACCGCCAGTTCGTTGCCGGTGATTTCCAGCTCCACCAGTTCGCCGCCCAGATTCCGCACGATCTGCGCGAACAGGTGCGCCGGCACCACGAAGTTCTGCGGGTTTCGTACCTCCGCCGGCACGAAGCACGACAGGTCGATCTCCAGGTTCGTGCCGCTCAGCGTCAGTCCTGCCTCGCTCGCCTCGACCTTCAGGGCGGTCAGCAGAGGATTACTGCTGCGACTGGGAATGACCCGTTCGAGCAGGCCGAGTCCTTCACTCAGAGTTTTCTTGGTGACGTTTGCTTTCATGCCTGACCTCTCTGTCTGCCTTCCCTATCTTTTACCTGTTCTTATACTTAAATAAGATAGTAGTAGTAGTAATAGGGCCTGTGGAAACTGTGGAAAAGTGGCTTAGGGGCGCGCCCAGCGCAGGTTTGTCCTGTGGACGAAATTGTGGATAAGTGCCCTGAACCTGTGGATAACCTGTGGACAAAATCGGGGGTTATCCACAGGGCTCTTGGGGAGGCTGGTTATCCACAAAGTTATCCACAGAAAATCGGGGGTTATCCACAGCTTATCCACAGGCTTATCCACAGCTTGTGAAACTACGCACACCGTTTTGGAACGGTTTTTGGAACTTATTCTGCTCCCGGAGAAATCACAGGGCGGCATTAAGCGTCCAGACCCTCGTCTTCCAGGCCCTGCATCTTGCGGCGCAGGGTCGTCACGGCGCCCGTGACCTCCATGTCCTTGCCCAATTGCTCGGTGACCTTGCTGATCGCGTGCATCACCGTGGAGTGGTCGCGGCCGAAGAACTGCCCGATTTCAGGGAGCGAGTGGTCGGTCAGCTCGCGGATCAGGTACTGGGCGACCTGCCGGGGCACCACGACCTCGCGCACCCGGCCGGAGCCGCGGATGACGTCCGGCGGCATGTTGAAGTGGGAGGCCACCTGCCGCAGCACGTCGATCATCTCGACCTTGACCTCCTGCGGCGCGAATACGTTGCTCAGGGCTTTTGCGGCCACCGCGCGCGAGAAGGGCACGTTGTTCAGCGAGGCGAAGGCCACGACCCGCATCAGGGCGCCCTCCAGTTCACGGATGTTGGCCGTGACCTGCCGTGCGATCAGCTCCAGCACTTCCTGCGGGATGTCGATACGGTTGTGCTCGGCGTTCATCTTCAGGATGGCCACGCGCGTCTCGAATTCCGGCGACTGGATGTCGGTGATCAGGCCCCACTCGAAGCGGCTGCGCAGGCGGGATTCCAGCGTCTGGATGTCCTTGGGCGGGCGATCCGAACTCAGGATGATCTGCTTGTGGTTCTCGTAGAGCGCGTTGAAGGTGTGGAAGAACTCCTCCTGCGTGCGCTCCTTGCCGGCCAGGAACTGGATGTCGTCGACCAGCAGCAGATCCACCGAGCGGTAGCGGTTGCGAAAGAGCGTCATCTTGTCGTCGCGGATGGCGTTGATCAGGTCGTTGGTGAAAGACTCGGTGGACACGTACTCGATGCGCTTTTCCGGGAAGCGCTCGGACATGTAGTGGCCGACCGCGTGCATCAGGTGGGTCTTGCCCAGCCCGACGTCCCCGTAGATGAAGAGCGGGTTGTAGGCCTTGCCCGGCGACTCCGCGACCGCCAGCGCCGCCGCGTGCGCCAGGTTGTTGTTCGGCCCCACCACGAAGTTTTCGAAGGTGTACTTGGGGTTGAGCACCTTGCGGTTGTCGGCCGGCGAGGGCGAGGCCGATCCCAGGCCCTGCGCGCGGCCGGCGGGGGCGGGCGGCGGGTCGCTGGGCAGCAGCATGGCCTCTTGCTGGGCCGGCAGCACCTGGAAACTGACCGCCGGGTTCTCGGCGCCCAGGCTGCGAAGGGCGTCTTCCAGCAACTCCAGGTAGTGCTTGCGGAACCATTCCTGCGCGAAGGAATTGCGTACGCCCAGCACGAGCGAGCCTTCCTGCACGCCCAGATTCTTCACGGGCGCGAACCAGGTGTGGTATTCCACCTCTGAAATATTTCTGCGGACGTACCCCAGCACGTCCGCCCAGATTTCCTGCGAGATAACGCGCACCTCCCTTCTGTCGACCAACGCTGTCAGCCTGTTGTGCGCGGGTAGCATACCACCCACCCCGCTTCTCTCCGGAGGGAGAGAGAAACCCTCAGGCGCCGCGCAGGGCGGCCAGCACCTCGGCCTCGCGCTCGGGGCTCAGGGCGTACTCCAGGCCGGCCCCGGCGCTCCAGGCCCGGGTGTCGCGCGCCGTCTGGGCCGGGTCGGTCAGGGTCAGGCCGGCGGCCCGCGCCCGCGAGTTGTCCACATCCATCAGGCCGCCCTGGGCGTCGTTGTCGGGCAGGTAGAGAGGAAGCTCGCGGAAGCCCAGACTGTGGGCCCTGAGCTCGTGGACGCCCACCCAGGTCACGGGCGCGGCGCCCGCCACCTGCAGGAACTCGGCCCAGCTCAGGCGGGGGCCGGCCAGATTGAAGACGCCGCCGATCCCGCCCTCGACGATCTTCACGCTGAAGCGGCCCAGGTCACGGGCGTCGATGACCTGCACATGGTCGGTGCCGTCTCCTGGCGCCAGCACCTCGCCGCCCCGCGCCGCGCGGTCGACCCAGTAGGGGTAGCGGGCCGTGTGATCGAAGGGCCCCGCCACGATCTGCGGCCGCAGGATGGTCGCCCGCTCGCCGTAGACCTCCTGCACGATCTCCTCGCAGCGCACCTTCAGCGGGCCGTAGGTCTCGCCCGTGACCTCGTTTACGTCGTCGGCGCTGGGGGGCAGCAGGGGATCGTCCTCGCGCACCGGGTGGCGTTCGGGGTGGGCGTACACGCTGGCGGTGCTGATGAACACGTATCGCTCCACCTGCTCCCGCAGCCGCTCGGCGCTGGCGCGTACCGCCGCCGGCGTGTAGCCGCTGACATCCACGCAGGCGTCCCAGCGGCGGCCCTGCAGGGCGTTCAGCCCACCAGCCTCGCCCCGGTCGCCGCGCAGTCTCTCCACAGGCGCCGGCAGCTCGTCGGGCGACTGCCCGCGCGCCAGGATGCTGACCCGGTGCCCCCCCTGCAAGAAGGCTTCCACGATGTGCCGGCCCACGAACTTCGTGCCGCCCAGAATCAGGATGTCCATACCCGTATTCTGCGCCCATGAAAATCCGCTTCACAAACGGCCGCATCCGGGTGCGGATCGACGATCTGGAACTGGCGGCCCTCGAACGGGGCGAGGTGGTGCGCGCCCGCGTGGAATGGTTCGGCGGCGGCTGGAGCCTGGCGCTCGACCCCGCGCTGGGCAGCGTGGTGGGCGAGGCCGGCAAACTGCGGGTGGGCGTGCGTGACGTGCTCGAAGCCCTGGGGGCCCCGGAGCGCGAGGGCGTGACCATCGAAGGCTCTCCCAGGATCAGTGTGGAGAAGGACTACGGCCCGCAGCACAGCTGAGGTGGAGGGTTCCTGGGACGGAGCGGTCTCAGCGCCGTGTCCAGCGGCCGCCGACCTCTTCCACCAGGCCGAGGAGCTGCAGCATCAGCAGGGCGGTCTGGAGTTCCGGCAGGGGCAGCCCGCTGCTGGCCTGCAGGTCGTCCAGGGTCGAGAGCGTGGTCAGCGCGCCATAGACCCTGGCCTGTTCGGGCGGCAGGTCGGGCAGCGGCTGGGCCAGGGCGGCGCCCCAGCCCAGTTCGTCGAGGATGTCCTGGGCGCTCTCGGTGAGCACGGCGCCCTCGCGCAGCAGGCGGTGGGGGCCGGCAGCGCGGGGGTCGCCCGCCCGGCCCGGCACGGCGAACACCGTGCGGCCACACTCCAGCGCGTGCGTGGCGGTGATCAGCGAGCCGGACTTGAGTTCGCCCTCCACGACCAGCGTGGCCGCCGAGAGCGCGGCGATCAGGCGGTTGCGGGTGGGAAAGTGGTGCTGCGCGGGCGGCGTGCCCAGCGGATACTCGCTGAGCAGGGTCAGGCGGCCGGCGAGGCGCGCGTTCTCGCTGGGATAGACATGGTTCACGGCGCTGCCCAGGATGCCGATACTCACGCCGCCGGCATCCACGGCGGCCGTGTGGGCGCTGGTGTCCACGCCCCGCGCCAGGCCGCTGACCACGGTCACGTCGGCGCGGGCGAGGTCGGTGGCGATCTGGCGGGTCAGGGTGTGCGCGTGCGGGCTGGCGGCCCGCGTGCCCACGATGCCCACGGCGCGTGGCACCACCGGCAGTTCGGGCAGGTCGCCCAGCACCCAGAGGATCGGGGGCGGGTCGCCCAGCGCTTCCAGGGCCTCCGGATAGCCGTCCAGGCCGCGTCCCAGCAGGGTCACGCCCAGTTCCCAGGCCTTCAGGACTTCGGCCTGGGCCTGTTCAGCCGCTTTCGCGGCCCCTATCGCCGCCACGCTCTTCACGTCCAGCCCCGGCACCTCGCGCAGTTCGCCCAGGCCGGCACTCAGCGCGGCCCGCGCGCTGCCGAAGTGCTGGCGCAGGCCCTCGATCCGGCGTGGCCCCAGCTGGGGCGTGAAGCGCAGGGTGAGCAGGGCCAGCAGCTCGTCGGCCGGGGCGAGGACGGAAGTGGTCACCGGGTCAGGATAGCGGGGGCCGGGTCGTCCAGGGAACCGTCGTCCACATCGTCCTCGTCTCCCAGGGCGGCGTTGGGCAGGCAGAGCGTGAATTCGGCGCCGCCCTCCGGGTGGTTGCGGCCCCTGAGGCTGCCGCCGTGCATGACGGCGATCTGCCGGCTCACGCTCAGCCCCAGCCCGGAGCTGCCGGCCCCGCTGACGAAGGGCTCGAAGATCCGCTCGCCCAGTTCCGGGGGCAGCCCCTGGCCGGTGTCGCGCACCGTGAAGATCAGGTGTTCCGGCGTCTCGCTCAGGGTCAGGGTCACCGCGCCCTGCGGCCCGGCGGCGCGGCGGCCGTTGGCGAGCAGGTTCCGCAGCGCCTGGGTCAGGCGGTCCGGGTCGCACAGGATGCCGCTGCCCCAGCTGCCGGCGAAGGTGGTTCCGGGCACCAGACGGTCCAGCCGGTCGCGCAGGGTGGTGGCCGGGATGTAGTGCCAGGCCAGCCGGATCTCCAGCTGGCCGCGCGCCAGCTGCATCAGGTCCTGGGTGGTGAAGGTCAGTTCATCGGCCACCAGCGCGGCGCGCAGCACCTCGGGGTCGGCGGTGCGCTCGCCCGCGCGGGTCAGGCTGGCCCGCAGCACGGTCAGCGGGGCCCCCAGCTCGTGCACGATCTGGCCCAGCAGCTGCTTCTCGCGCGCCTGCCCGGCCTCAATCCGCACCAGCAGGCGGTTGATGGCGCTGAGCAGGCGGTGGATCTCGTCCTCGCGGCCGGGCAGCGGCAGGGTCTCCAGCGAGCGGGTCGGGTCGATGCGGTCGGCCAGCGTGGCGGCACTTTCCAGCCCCGAGAGCGAGCGCTTGCCCACCCACCAGCCGATCAGCAGCAGGATCAGCGGCGTGAAGAACAACGCCACCAGCAGGGCGCTCAGCGCGCTCTGTCGGGCGGCGATCAGGTCGTCTTCGGGCAGGCCGACCCAGAGCGTGCCGAAGTTGCCCGCCTTGCGCTTGACCGCTCGTACCTGGGTGTCCTGGATGGTCACGCGACTCTGGTTCTCGAAGGGAAAGGTCGCGTCGACAAAGTCCCGGAGGATCGTACTGGCACCGGTGACCTTGCCATCGGGGTCAATCACCATGGTGTACACACCGACCCCGCTCGGCGTCCGGCCCAGGTCGCGGCCCGTTACGGTGTAGCGCTCGGCCAGGGCATCGGCCCGCTCGTTCAGGCGGTCGTTGAACTGCTGATCCATGCGGCTGAGCAGCAGGGCCACGATGCCCGCACTGACCAGCATGATCAGCACCAGCGCCAGCGCCGAGTAGGTCAGGGCCAGCCGGAAACGCAGCGAGTGGCGCCAGGCGACCTTGGCCGAATACAGGCCGGCGCCGGGCGTCATGACCGCGCCCCGACGGGCCGGCGCGGCCTCTGGGGGGCGCACGGGGCTGTCGGGGCGGGTGGGGGTCGTCATGCTCGGAGTCTACGTGGTCGTGTCCACGGCGGCTCCCGGCATGGCCCTCACTTCAGGCCTGCAGGACGTAGCCGACATTCCGGATGGTGCGGATCCGCAGGTCGCTGGACGCGGTTTCCAGCTTCTTGCGCAGCTGCGAGATCCGCACCTCGACCGAGTTCGAGTTGGGCGTTTCCCAGCCGTAGAGGTGAGACTCGATGTCGGCGCGCGAAAAGACCCGCTCGGGCGTGCGCATCATCAGTTCCAGAATGCGCGCCTCGTGCTCGGTGAGGTTCACGTTCTTGTCGTCCACCGTGAGCAGCAGCGAGCTGGTCGACAGGCTGGTGTTGCCCAGGTTCACGCCGGTGCCCGACGCCGTGCGGCGCAGCAGGGCGGTGATCCGGGCGTCCAGCTCGGGCATGGCGAAGGGTTTGGTCAGGTAGTCGTCGGCGCCGGCATTCAGGCCCTGCACGCGTTCCTGTACGCCGCTGCGCGCCGAGAGCACCAGTACCGGCGTGCTGGAGTACTGCCGCAGCGCCTGCACAAGGTCCAGACCGTCGCCGTCCGGGAGGTTCAGGTCGAGCAGGATCAGCTGCGCGGTGTGCGTGCCCAGCCAGGCCTGCGCGTCCTTCAGGGTCGCGGCGTGGTGCACCTGATAATCGGCCGACAGGTACTCCTTCAGGAGCGGCCCGAGATGGGGATCGTCTTCCACAACAAGAATCTGCGCCAGCATAGACGTCTCCTTAGGTCGGGGTCACGAAGACCGGGTGGGGGAACCGGGTGGGGCTCGGTGAGACGATCCTACCCTGTGGACTCAGCGGCCAGGCGGCTCCTCTACCGGGGTCGGCCGCCTGGCTCACCTGCTCTGCCCGCTGGGGGCCTTCAGGCCGGGCAGGCTCAGCGACTGCCCGGCAGGCTGGATGTTCAGGGTCAGCTTATAGGGGGTCAGGAACTTCGACAGGCTCAGCGTGGTGTTCAGCGCGCGCTCGCCGCCCTGGGCGGGGGCCTGCAGGGACAGCTCGCCTCCGCTGAGCAGGCCGTTGTACCGGCTCTTCAGGTTCGGGAAGCTTCCCCGGGCCTTCTCGTCGTCGGTCAGGGCGAACAGGATCACGACCGGGCCTTCGTAATTGTCCACCATCCGCACGTTGAATTTCCCGCCCACACTCTTGCCGTCGCCCAGCTTGGTCTGGAGTTCACGGTCCCACACGATCATCTCCAGCGCCTGCGCCGGAGCGGCGAGGGCCAGGACGGTCAGTGTGAAGAGGGCGCGGCGGATCATCATGCGAGTGTACCTGTTCTCCTGCGAGAGGCTGATGTGGAGGGCGGAAAGTGGGAGGGGCGCGTGCGTGCGGGGCCGCTGGACTCCGCCTGCAGCGCCGTGCAGGAGCAGTCGTCCTGCTCCCTGACGGCCCAGACTATCCCGGCAAGCTGACGCCACCGTGACGAAGGGCGCCCCCGCCTTCAGGTCGCGTCCATGTCCGTGACGCCAGCGGCCATCCATCAAATCAGCTCCGCGAGCCACCGGGCGCCCCTCTACACGCCTTCGAGCATCAGGCGATCCGGGTTCTCCAGCAGGCGGATGATCTCCTTGCAGAAGCGCGCGGCCTCGGCGCCGTCCACCAGCCGGTGGTCGAAGGAGAGCGAGAGGTACATCATGTGCGCGACCACGATCTGGTCATGCTCATCCACGATGGGCCGCTTGACGATGGAATGCACCCCCAGGATGGCGGCGTCCGGCACGTTGATGATCGGGAAGGAGAACAGCGCCCCGATCGAGCCGATGTTGGTCACGCTGAAGGTGCTGCCCGCGAGCTCATCGGCCTGCAGCTTGCCCGCCTGCGCCCGGCCCGCCAGATCCACGACCTCGCGCGCCAGATTGAAGATGCTCTTGTGGTTCACGTCCCTCAAGACGGGCACCGTCAGGCCCGCGTCGGTGGCGACCGCCATGCCGATGTTGTAGTAGCGCTTCTGGACGATCTCCTGGGTGGCCTCGTCGAAGGAGGTGTTCAGGCTGGGGAATTTGCGCAGGGCCACCGCCACGGCCTTGAAGATGAACGGCAGGTACGAGAGCTTCACGCCGGCCGCCTGCGCCTCGTCCTTCACGCGGGCGCGGAAGTCCACGAGCCGGCTCAGGTTCACCTCGTCCACGGTCAGGGTGCGCACCGTGTAGAGGTGGCTGGCCTGCATCTGCGCACTGATGGCGCGGCGCATGCCCCGCAGCGGCACGCGGTCTTCCAGCGCCTCGTAGCCCCGGGGCGTGCGGTACTGCACGGGCGCGACCGGCAGGCCGCCGGGGGCCGCTCTGCCGGACGCGGGCGCACCCGGCGCCACGGAAGGCTGAGTCTGGGGGATAACTGGAGGCTGAGGAATAGCGGCCGCCGGAGCCGTCTGCTGAGCCGGCCCTGTTTGACCCCCCTGCCCCTGCTGCCCGTAGGACATTACATCCTGCACGCGAATGCGGCCGTTGGGGCCACTGCCCTGCACCTGGGTCAGCTCCACGCCCAACTCGCGGGCCAGCTGCCGCGCCGCCGGAACCGCCAGCACGCGGCCATCGGCTCGGGCGGCCGGGCCGGGGGCCGGGGCGCGGGTCAGGGTACCGGTACCGGCTGTGGAACTGCCCGGCGCCCCGCTGCCGCTGCGCTCTCCCAGCCCCTGCACCCTGACCTGCTCGTCCGAGGCGAACGCCTTGAACAGGCTGCTGGAATCGTCGTCGGCGCCCCTGGACAGGTGCCCCGCCTCGACGATGCTGCCGCCGGTGTCCATGTGCTCCTGACCCACCTGCTCGCGCTCCTCCTGCGCCTGGGGGGGCAGGGTGGCCGCGCCTGTCCCCGGGTTCTCCGCGCTGGCCTGGATCGCCTGCGTGGCTCCGGGCGCGGCTGCAGTCCCGCCCTCGTCGATCAGGGCGATGACCGCGTGAACGGCGATGACCTCGCCTTCCTGGGCCATGCGTCTGCTGAGCACGCCCGCCACAGGGCTGGGCAACTCGACGGTCACCTTGTCGGTCATGACCTCGCACAGCGGCTGTTCCAGCGCGATGGGGTCGCCCTCGGCCACCAGCCACTTGAGGATTTCTCCCTCGACCACACTCTCGGCCAGTTCGGGCAACAGGACTTCTCTCACGTCATCAACCTCGTTTCTCGAATGGGGGCCGGTTCTCGAAGGGCTCAGCGCAGGACAGTGGCCCGCAGCAGGCCGTAGATAAAGAGCAGGGCGCCCAGGCCCTGGATCCAGCGTTCGCCCTGGGCGTACAGGAAGGCGGCCACACCCAGCAGGGCGAACATGCCGCCGATGAGCAGGCTCTGCCAGGGCTCGGCCAGCTTGCCCACACTGGCATACAGGCCGAAGCCCAGGGCCAGCCCCACCGGCCCCATCACCATGCGGGAGAGGTCAGGCTTCATGCCCCTCTCCCCTCCCCTGGTGGGACGGTGGGGCTCAAAGGGGTGTGTGTCTGGTGTCCGGGCATCAGTAGTTCAGCACCTTTACACAGGCCGCCAGGATCCGGTTGGCGCCCGGCAGGTAGACCTTGTCCTGCACATACGGGTACGGGGTGTCGAAGCCCGCCACCTGCCCGACCGGGGAGAGCAGCGAATCGAAGGCCTGCTCCTGGATCACGTAGGCCACCTCGCCCATGAAGTTCGAGATGCGCGGCGCCTCGCTGACCAGCACGGCGCGGCCGGTCTTCTGCACCGAGCCCACGACCAGATCCTGATCCCAGGGCACCAGCGAGCGCAGGTCGATCACCTCGGCGCTGATCCCCTCGGCCGCGAGGGCGTCCGCCGCCTTCTCCAGATCGGGCATCACGCCGCCGTACCCGATCAGGCTGAGATCCTGGCCCTCGCGGCGAATGGCGGCCTCGCCGATCTTCACGGTGTAGTCGTGGCCCGGCACCTCGCCCTTGGCGGCGCGGTACAGCCGCTTGGGCTCGAAGAAGATCACCGGGTCGTCGGAGCGGATGGCGGCCTTGAGCAGCCCCTTGGCGTCGTAGGGCGTGCTGGGCATCACGACCTTCAGGCCCGGCGTGTGGGTGTAGTAGCTCTCCGGGCTCTGGCTGTGGTGGTGCCCACCCTTGACCCCGCCGCCCGAGGGCGTGCGGATCACCAGCGGCGCCGTGAACTGCCCGCCGCTGCGGTAGCGCAGCTTGGCCGCCTGGGAGATGATCTGGTCGAAGCCTGGCCCCATGTAATCGGCGAACTGGATCTCCGCGATGGGCCGCAGCCCGCGCGCCGCCATCCCGACCGCCGCCCCCACGATGCTCGCCTCCGAGAGCGGGGTGTCGAACACCCGCGTCTTGCCGAAGCGCTGTTGTAGGCCGGCAGTCGCCATGAAGACGCCGCCGCGTGCGCCCACGTCCTCGCCGAACAGCACCACCCGCGAGTCGCGTTCCAGTTCCTCGGCCAGCGCCTCGGTCACCGCCTGAATGAGGTTGATGACGCGGGGCTCTCCCGTGCCCTGGGCCGCCTGCCGTTCCTGCGTGGCGGTCATGCCCGCGCTCCCTGGGACGCGGCGCCCTCCATCTCCGAGCGCAGCGCCGCCGCCTGGTCGCGCAGGTGGCTGGGCAGGTCGGAGTACACGTCCTCGAAGATGATCCGCCAGTCCGGCGAGCCGGTGGCCTCGGCAGCCAGCACGTGCTCGTCGACCTCGCGGTGCGTCCGGGCGATCAGGTCGGCCCGCTCCTCGGCGCCGATAGGCTGCCCCAGGCCCTCCAGCAGCTTCTCCAGGCGGACGATCGGGTCGCGGCCCAGCCACTCGTCCACCTCGTCGCGCGTGCGGTAGCTCTTCTCGGCGTCGGCGTCGGCGTTGCTGTGCGAGCCCACGCGGTAGGTCAGGCACTCGACCAGCGCGGGGCCGTTGCCGGCGCGCACGTAGTCGGCCGCGTGCGTGCAGACCTCCATGACGGCCACGATGTCGTTGCCGTCGACGTAGAAGCCCGGCATCCCGTAGGCCTTCGCCTTGATGTGTATGGTCTCGCTGGCCGTCTGTCCGCGCAGGTTGGTGCTGATCGCCCACTGGTTGTTCTCGCAGACGAACAGGCATGGCGCCCCGGCGGCGCCCGCCATGTTCATGCCCGCGTGCCAGTCGCCCTCGCTGGTCGCGCCGTCCCCGAAGGTGCAGACCGTGATCTCGTCGGTGCCCAGGTATTTCTGGGCCATGGCGCTGCCGGCGGCCGGCGGCACCTGCGAGGCGATGCTGGAGCTGACCGAGACGAAGTTCATCCGCGCCGAGGCGAAGTGGTGCGGCATCTGACGCCCGCGGCTGGGGTCGGAGTTGGTGCCCAGGCACTGGCTGATCAGCTCGAACATGGGCACGCCCAGGGCCAGCCCCAGCGTGTGATCCCGGTAGTAGGGCCAGACCCAGTCGTGTCCGGTGCGGATGCTGCGGGCGAGCCCGACCTGGGTCGCCTCCATGCCGCTCGACTGCGCGTAGAAGGTGGTGCGCCCCTGACGCAGCAGGGTGATCAGCTTGCGGTCGAATTCGCGCGCACGGAGCATGGTGTGGTGCAGGTCGCGCAGCAGTTCCGGCGTGTAGGTCGCGGGCAATTCCTGCACGACCTGGCCGTCCTCCGCCACATAGCGGATGGGGGCTGGGGTGTGGGGTTCAATCATGGGGATGCGGCCTCCTCGCTGGGCGCCCCGGCCGTGTGGGCCAGCGCGGGGCCGCCAGGAATCTGTCTAGAAAACACTTGTTAGGCATTGTAGTGGTTGAGGGTGTCGCAGGAATATCGCCCTGGTGTCTCTGATGGCTGGACGGAGGCAGGATGGCTTGGTCAACGGAATGGCCTTGAACTGTGTGCTGGACGCTCGACTGGTCATTCGCGGGTCGACGGTGAGAGCCACGGTCGCAGCTCCTCACTCCCTCACTCCGAGTGCTATAGGTCGGGTGTCAAAACGCTTGTGGGGGTCTCTTGGGCTGCGGCCCTCCCCTTTCGTCGCATCACCGCCTCGCTTCCCGCTGCACCCGCCCCAGGGAGCAAGCAGCGTCACCGTTGGGCGACCCCGGGGCGGGTACACTGCTCGGTTGAGATGAGTTCCTGGGACGTGGTGGTAATCGGTGGCGGGCACGCTGGTCTGGAGGCGGCCTGGGCGGCGGCCAAGCTGTCCCGGGTGGCCCTGATGATCGGCAACCCGGCCACCATCGGCCGGATGCCGTGCAACCCTGCCGTGGGCGGGCCGGGCAAGAGCCAGCTGGTGTTCGAGGTGCAGGCGCTCGGCGGGCTGATGGGCCGGCTGGCCGATGCCACGGCGATCCATACCCGGGTGCTCAACGCCAGCAAGGGCCCGGCGGTACAGTCCCTGCGGGTTCAGAATGAACGGGACGCCTACGCGGAGCACGCCCAGGACGTCATTCTCGGGCACCCTGGGCTGGAGATCCTGCGGGGTGAGGCGGCCGATCTGGAGCCGGACGGGCAGGGCGGCTGGATCGTCGTCACCACCGACGGTCGCCGCTTCGCGACCCGCAGCGTGGTGATCGCCGCCGGCACCTTCATGCGGGGGCTGGCCTGGTATGGGCGACAGTCGCGTCCGGAGGGCCGCCAGGGAGAGCCGCCTTCGCGCTTCCTCTCCTCTCCCCTGTCCCGCGCGGGTCATGTGCTCAAGCGGTACAAGACCGGCACCCCGCCCCGCGTCCGTGCCGATTCCGTGCGGTTTCAGGATCTGCTGGAGATTCCGGCCGATCCCCTGCCCCGTGGATTCACCGGAACGCCTGGGCCACGCGCCACCGAGTCCCCCACCTGGCAGACCCACACCACGCCCGAGACGCACCAGCTCATCCACGACAATCTCCACGAGTCCCCGATGTATGCCGGAGACATCGAGGGCCTCGGGCCACGGTACTGCCCCAGCATTGAGGACAAGGTCGTCCGCTTCGCCCACCACGACCGACACCTGCTGTTCGTCGAGCCGGACGGTATCCAGACCAGTGAGGTGTACCTCCAGGGTTTCAGTTCGTCGTTGCCTCCCCACCTGCAGGACGCCCTGGTCAGAACCCTGCCGGGCTTCGAACAGGCGGTCATCCAGCGCTACGCCTACGCCGTGGAATACGACGTGGTCGATTCCACTGAGCTGACCCTGAATCTGGAATCGCGGGTGATGCCGGGGGTGTTCACCGCCGGGCAGATCAATGGCACCAGCGGTTACGAGGAGGCGGCAGCCCAGGGGCTGGTCGCCGGCGTCGCCGCCGCACGCCGCGCCACCGGGGGGTCGTCGCCCGTGTTCGAGCGGGGCTGCGGCTACCTGGGAGTGCTGCTGGACGATCTGGTGTTCAAGGGCAGCGACGAGCCCTACCGGATGATGACCAGCCGCGTGGAACACCGCCTGCTGGTGCGGCAGGACAACGCCGATGAGCGGCTGACCCGGACGGGGTATGACCTGGGTCTGGTGGACGAGGCTGAACTGCGGAGGGTGGAGCAGAAGTACGAGCGGGTCGAGCAGGCCCGTCTGTCCCTGGCCTCGCAGCGCATTCAGGGACAGACCGGCGACGCCTGGCTGAGACGCCCGGAATTCCGTCTGGGCGACGTGGAGGCGTTGGGCATCCGTCTGCCTGCCCTGGACGCGGCCGAGCGGGAGGCCCTGGAGATCCGGGTGAAGTACCAGGGGTATATCGACCGCGCCGAACTGCAGCTGGCCTCTGAAGCGCGGGCCCAGGGCCTGAGCCTGACGGAGTTGGATTTCTCCAGCCTGGAGGGGTTGTCTCTGGAGGCACGGGAGAAGCTGCTCCGGCACCGGCCCCCGACGGTGGCCCAGGCCGCGCGCATTCCCGGCGTGCGGCACGCCGATATCAGCGCGCTGCTGGTGCACCTCAAGCGCAGGGGTGTTTCACGGGAAACTTGACGGTGAAACAAGAAGCTTGAGGCGTGCGACACCAGACTTGACCCTGAAGATGTTTCACGGGAAACTTGACGGTGAAACAACACGGAGGTTTCCTTGGACGCATTTGAACGAGGCCTGCTGCTGGGAGTGCTGATCGGGGAGGGGCACTTCGGAGGCGACGGCAAACAACCGCAGATCACCGTGCGGATGCACACGCGACATCAGCAGCTGTTCCACACCCTGGTTCGGCTGTGCCCGGGTTCCAAGCTGTACGGTCCCTACACGCACGGAGGCCGGAGCTATTACCAATGGATGGTGCGGGGCGGGCTGCTGCGGGACACCCTGGTGCCCCTGCTGGACGCCCTGCCGCTGGCCGACATCGATGCCCATGTCTCGGAGCGCTATCAGGACATGAAGGCGAGGTATGGCCTGTGACGCCAGAGGGAGAGCGCCTGCTGCGCGAGGGCCTGGCGAGCCTGGAACTCGACCTGACTGCGGACATGGAGCAGGCCTTCGGACGGCTCCTCGACCTGCTGCAGGAGGGCAACCGCCGGCTCAACCTCACGGCCCTGAAGTCCGAGGCCGACATCGTCCTCAAGCACTTCGTCGACTCGGCCACCTGTCTGCGGGGTGGGTATCTGAAGGGGCCCCTGCGGGTCGTGGATCTGGGCACCGGTGCCGGGTTCCCGGCGCTGCCGCTGGCGATCCTGCGACCCGGACTGACCCTGACGCCGGTCGACTCCATCCGCAAGAAGATCGATTTCGTGAGAGCAACGGCGCAGGCCCTGGAGCTGCCGAACGTGACTCCACTGGTCGGCCGGGCCGAGACCCTGGCCCGAGAACCCGCCCACCGCGCCCGGTACGACCGGGTGGTGGTGCGGGCCGTGGCGGCGCTGCCGGTGCTGGTCGAACTCGCCCTTCCGCTGCTGCGGGTTGGCGGCCTGCTGGTGGCGCAGAAGGGGCCGATCGAGGCGGATGAGCTGGAGGCCGGTGGGCGCGCCGCCCACGAGGTCGGCGGACGGGTCGTGGACGTCGATCCCTTCGCCCTGCCGATCCTGGGCGACGGGCGCACCCTGGTGACGGTGGAGAAGACCCGCCCTACCCCTGAGCGCTACCCCCGCCGCGAAGGCATTCCGGCGCAGCAACCGTTATTCTGGGATGCAAAGTGACGGTGATTCTTTGAAAGCACTCGGGATTGTCAACCAGAAGGGTGGCGTGGGCAAGACCACCACAGCGGTGAACCTGGCCGCCTACCTCGCCGCCGGAGGACGCCGGGTGCTCCTGCTCGACATGGATCCTCAGGGCAACGCGACCAGCGGGCTGGGCCTGCGCGGCGCCGAACAGGGGCTCTACGAGGCCCTGGGCGATCCCTCGCGCGTGGCCGAGTTCGTCCGGCCCACCGCCCAGAAGGGGCTGGACGTCCTGCCCTCCACCCCGGATCTGGCCGGCGCCGGGGTGGAACTCTCGGAGGATCCGGACGCGCTGGGACGCCTGCTGGCAAGCGTCCATGGTTACGACCTCGTGATCATCGACGCCCCGCCCAGCCTGGGACCGCTCACCGTGAACGTCCTGGCGGCGGCCGAAGCGCTGCTTATTCCGCTGCAGGCGGAGTATTACGCCCTGGAGGGCCTCGCCGGGTTGATGGAAACCATCGAGCGGGTGCAGGGCGGCCTCAATCCCCGGCTGAAGGTGCTGGGCGTGGTGCTCACCATGTTCGACGGCCGCACCAACCTGTCGCAGGAGGTCGAGACGATGGTGCGCCAGCACTTCGGGGAGCTGGTCTTCTGGTCCGTCGTGCCGCGCAACGTCCGGCTGTCCGAGGCGCCCAGCTTCGCCAAGCCCATCAACGCCTTCGCGCCCCTGTCGAGCGGCGCGGCGGCCTACAAGCGACTGGCCGAGGAGGTGCTGCAGCGTGTCGAAAAAATCTAGTCTGGGGCGGGGCCTGGAGGCGCTGCTCGCCCGCCCGGTGACGGAGGCGGGCCCGGTCGGCCCTCAGGTGCAGTCGCTGAAGATCGAGCGCATCGTGCAGGCGGCCTACCAGCCCCGGCAGGTGTTCGAACCCTCGTCGCTGGCGGAGCTGGCCCAGAGCATCCGCGAGAAAGGCGTCCTGCAGCCGCTGCTGGTGCGCCCGCGTGGCGAGTCCTTCGAGATCGTGGCGGGCGAGCGGCGCTGGCGGGCCAGTCAGCTGGCCGGGCTGACCGAGCTGCCGGTGATCATCCGTGACCTGGCCGACCGGGAAGCGCTGGAAATCGCCATCATCGAGAACCTGCAGCGCGAGGATCTGGGGCCGCTGGAAGAGGCGCGGGCCTACCAGTCGCTGCTGGAGCACGGGCTAAACCAGGAGGGGGTGGCCCAGGCGGTGGGCAAGGGCCGCAGCACGATCGCCAACGCCCTGCGCCTGCTGACCCTGCCCGACCCGGCCCTGAACGCGCTGGAGGGCGGAGAGATCAGCGCCGGCCACGCCCGCGCGATCCTGGCCCAGCCGGACAAGGATCGCCTGTGGGCGCTGGAGCAGATCCGCAGCCGGGGCCTGAACGTGCGCGAGGCCGAGGGGCTCAGGCGTGAGGCGCGCCCCCAGCCACCGGTCAAGGTCAACCCGCCGCGCGCCTACCGCCAGGTCGAGCTGGATCTCAGCCGCCGCACCGGCACCCGCGTGAAGATCACTGGTGAGGACAAGGGCCGGGTCGAACTCAGCTACGCTAGCCGGGAAGAACTCGACCGGATTCTGGAGATCCTGGGGTACAGCGCGGATTGAGCGCAGGCCCGACAGGGGAGGGGAGAGGCCAGCTGGCCTCTCCCCTCGATCTGTTCCTGAGGTATTCGCCGACGTCAGCGACGGGCGCCCACCACGTCCGGAGCCACCAGATAGATGTTCGGCCAGGGGCGGTATGAGCTTTTCAGCACGTCCTGCTTGAAGGTCTTGCCGTTCCGCACGAACTTCCTGGTGACCTCGATGACGGCGCCGGGCGCGGCCCAGTCGACCTGCTTGCGCTGGCCGGCCGGCAGCGAGGGGTCGGGAATCAGGCGGTCGGCCGGCGAGGGGGTGGTGCTCAGGGTCTTCGGGGCGGCCAGTTCCACCGTGAAGTCGCGCGCCTTGCCGAACACGCTGATGCTCAGCCGGGATTCCTCGTCGTTCCAGTCGGCCTGGAACCACAGAGCGCCGCCCGTGTCGTTCCGGAAGCGCAGATCCAGGGTGGGCTGGTAGATGGTGGCGTCCAGTCCCTGGGGGTCGTAGTAATGCACCTGATAGGAGTGGTTCTGCCGCTGCAGGATGGGCAGCCCGGCGCCGTACAGGGTTCGGAACACGGTGGTGCTGACCTGGCAGATGCCGCCGCCCACCCCGTCGGCCGTGCGCTCGCCGGCGATCACCAGACCGGTCACGAAGCCCGTCTTCAGGCTCACCGGCCCGACCATCTGGTTGAAGGAGACCGCGCTGGCGTCCAGCAGACGATCCTTGAAGTGGCTGGCGCCGACATGGATGTTGGTCATCCGCGCCGGGCTGCTGCCGTAGTAGTTGGTCTCGCCCGTGTTCAGGTGGGCCGTGATGCCCCTGCTCAGGAAGAAGTCCAGCGTGCGTTTCGGGGCGCTCTGGCCGGTGACCACGACGTTCACCTTGATCGCCCTGGGGTTCAGGAGGGCCGCCAGCACATTGTCGCGGGTGCGCGCTTCATCGATCCGCAGGCCGTTGCGCTGCACGACCGCCCAGCCATCCCAGAGTTCCTCGAAGCGGGCGTCCTGGGCGCTGAGGGGCAGTCCGGCGATGAAGGCCTTCAGGTCGGCCTCCAGGCTCGGCGTGATGGCGCCGCGCTGGCGGAGCTGCGCGACCCGGGGGCCGGGAATGGTCAGGGTGCGCGTGAAGGGCACCGTGGTCTTCTTGCCGCCGACGAGGGCGGGCCAGGCGGCTTCCACATTGATCAGCAGCGGCGCCGTGACCTTGGGGGCCGGCACGGTGATCTCGGGCCTGGGCGGCTCGGGGGGGGGCTGCGGCACGGGCGCGGCCGGCACTGGTTCGGCGGGCACCGGTTCAGCTGGAGCCGGTTCGACGGGTTCCGGTTCGACCGGTGCAGGTTCGACGGGCGCAGGTTCCACCGGCACGGGTGGGGGGGCGGGCTCGGTGGGTGCGCCGGGAGCCGGGGGCAGGGCCGGAATGACCGGAGTGGACGACTGCGCCAGGCTCGACGACTGGGCCAGACTGGTTGACTGGGCCAGACCGGCCTGGAGCAGCAGCACTCCAAGGCCCAGGGCCCGCAAAGAACGCGAATTCATGGTTCGGAGTATCCCACGCAGGCAGGCGGCAACAGTGAAGCGTGGCCGGGCCGCCCTTCACCCAGGGCGCCCGAGGTGTGGGCCCGCCCGGACAGCACCCGGCCCCGTCCTTCGCGGATCCGGGACGGCAGGTACGTTCAGCCCCCGGCCGCCGGCCCGTTCACCACACCCAGCGCCGGGCCGGCCTTGAAGCCCGGAAACACCTTGTCCAGGTGGGGATTGCCTGCGGGGCCGCCCAGCACCTCGCCCAGCACCTGCCGGTAGTCGGTGGTCACGGCGAGATCGGCGCCGTCGTAGAGCGCGCCCGGAGCGAGCCCGGGCCAGCGTCCGTGGATCCGGCCGCCCTTCACCCCGGCCCCCAGCAGCAGGCTCAGGCCGCCGTGGCCGTGGTCGGTGCCGCCCGAGGCGTTCTGGGTGAGCCGGCGCCCGAACTCGCTCTGCACGATCACCGTGACCCTGCCGCCCAGGCCGGCGCCCGAGACGTCGGCCCAGAAGGCGTGCAGGGCCGTGCTCAGTTCGCCCAGCAGTTCCGCGAGGTGGCCCTGCCCGCCGTCCCCCTGGTATTCGTGGGTGTCCCAGCCGCCGAAGTCCACCGTGGCGACCCGCACGCCCAGCCCGGCCCGCAGGATCTGGGCCACCGTGCCCAGGCTGTGGCCGAGTTCGCTGTCGGGATACCCCTTGGGCGCGGCGAGCTGCGCTCCGGCGATCATCCGCAGGTCGCGCAGGGTGTGCTGGCCCGCGCGGTGAAGCCAGCTCTCGCCCCGGTACAGGCCCGAGAGCGCCTCCTCCAGCCAGCGCCGGCCCTCGGGAGAATCGTCGAGTCGGAAGTCTCCGGCGTCCTGCAGGGCCAGCGCGTCCTGACCGCGCAGCGAGGCGGCGGGGCTGCCGCCCACGCTCAGCGCCGGCGAGAGCACGTCCACCCCGCCCGCCGCTCCCGGCGCGCTGGCGAGGTGGCGGGCCAGCCAGCCGTCGCCCAGGGGCCCCAGGCCGACCTCGCCGGAGGAGCCGCGCTCGATGAAGTCCATGGCGTCGAAGTGGCTGCGGGTCTCGCCGGTCAGGCCGGTGGCGGTGACCAGCCCCAGCGCTCCGGCCTGATACAGCTCGCGCAGCGGGGCCATCGCCGGGTGCAGCCCGAACTGGTCGCCCAGGGGCAGGGCCGCCCGCTCGCCGCTGCGCGGCAGTTTCAGGCCGGGCCGCGCAGCCTCGTAGATGCCCCGGTCGGGGCCGTCCAGGGGGGGCAGCACGTTCAGGGCGTCCCAGCCGCCGCGCAGGAACAGCACCACCAGCGCGTGTCCGTTGCCGGCGTCGGGCGCGGCCAGGGCCAGCGTGCCCAGCCGCGCCCCGCTGAGCGCCGCGATGGCGGCCGAACAGCCCATCAGGAATCCACGTCGGTTGGTCTGCATAGGGGCGATCCTCCTCGTCCGGCACGGTGTCGTCTTGAGCTGTCGTCGGGTCGCGGGCGGTCACCGCGGCCCGAGCGTGAACCGCTAGCTGACCAGGGCCTCAGGGGTCATCAGCACGAAGGCCACGGCGTCGGGCAGGCGCTCGCGGATCTGTTCGGGGCTCAGGGGCGCCGTGATCTCTCCTCCGGCGGCGAGCTGCCGGGCCACGACCGCACGGCTGCCTGGAGGGAGCGGCTGGCCCAGCACGCGCACGGCCCAGTGGTCGGCCAGTTCCAGCGGGGTCTTCAGGTGCGGCGGGGTGGCGCCCGGCACGTCGCTGCGCACCTCCTTCCACCAGTTGCCGCTCAGGGCTCGGGCCATCGTCCAGCGCCGCAGCAGGTGACCCGAGCCGCTCCACGCCGCGCGGCGATCCGGGGCCCCGTTGGGAGGCCGCCAGTCGTAGACCTCCTGGCCCAGCCAGCCGGGCGGCCAGAACTCGCCGGGCCGGGCCTGCAGGTCGCTCCCGAGCACCCGCATGGTGGCGGCCAGCGCGTCCAGCGGCCGCCGCAGCCGCTCGCCCCAGCTCGTGCGGAAGGCGTCCGAGGCGGCCAGGAAGCGCACCACCTGGGCCAGCTGATCCGGCGCCTTGCGGGCTTTGAGGAACACCTGAGCCGCGCCCTCGACCAGTTCGGGAGGCGGGGTCTCGGTGATCAGCCGGCGGGCCAGCTTCAGGGCCACATGCCGCGCCGTGCCCGGGTGGGCCGCCAGCAGGTCGAGCAGCACCTCGCCCTCCTGCTCGCCGCCGTTGGGCGGGAAATAGTGGCCCAGCACGGTCTTCTGGAAACGGTCGTGGCCCTGGGGATCGAAGGCGAAGCCGCCGCCGTCGCCGAAGGTGCTGTCGGGGTCGTCGGCCGTGCGCCAGCCGGTGAGCACCCGCGTGGCCTCGTACACGTCGTCATCGACATAGCCGCCCGGCACGCCCCCGACACGCGGCACGGCGCTCTGGCGGCCGACCCCCCGGTAATGTTCGGCGCCCAGCGTGTGCAGCTCGAACAGCTCGCGGGCGTAGTTCTCGTTGGGGCCGGCGCGCGTGGAGCTGGCGTTGTCGAGGTAGTACAGCATGACCGGGTGGTGGGCCACGGCCCCCAGCAGCGTCCGGAAGCTGCCCAGCGCGTGACGCCGCAGCGTGGCGTCGTAGTGGGGCAGCAGCGCCGGGATGCGCTCGTCCTTGTCGGGATGCACGTTGAAGTGGTCGCGCCAGAAGCCGGTCACGACCTCGTGCAGCTGGCGGCGGCTGTAGACCATGCGGGTCAGCACCGCCAGCCGCGTCTCGACCGTCGGCTGCCAGATCACCTCGTACTTGCGCTCGCCCTCCGGCGCCCCCCGGTAGTAGGTCTTCCAGAGGTCGGGCAGGGACTCCTTCAGGCTGTCCAGTCCCCCCAGCCGCTCCTCGCAGCCCCGGTCGTCCAGTTCGCCGGGGCTGAGCTGGGCGTCCAGCCAGCGGGTCAGCCGGGCCGCGTCGTCGGCGCCCAGCTTCCGGAAGGCCTGCAGGTCGTCCGGGGTGCTCCCGAAGCCCAGCCGCGAGAGCACGATCACGCCCAGCGGCGGGCGGGAGAAGGCCGGGGCAGCCGCCTTCGCAGGCGCCGGGGGGGCGCTCTCGGCGCGCGCCAGCACGGCCGGCACGGTGGCGAGTACCCCCGCTTTCAGTACGGTTCGCCGCCCGACGCGCTCTCCACTCATGCCACCCTCCCGCCCGGCCGTCCGGCCAGACCCAACTGACCCGAAGGTAAGCTAAGGGACGATGTGGATGGTTGCCAGCCAGGTGAGAAGAAAGAAGATCGTAAGATGTATTACACTCTACCCGGCCGGGTCAGCGGACGGAACCACTGCCCAGGTCAGACGCCTGCCAGCTGCTCCTGTCCCCTCAGCTGCCGCACGATCTCGGCCACTGCGAGATCGGCGTGGAAACGGCCGTTCTCGATGAACACCTGATTGGTCTTGCCGGCGAAGCCGGCGCTGCCCGCCACGAACAGCCCGGGCACGGAGCTCTCGTAGTGCTCGCTGAGCACCAGGCACTCGTCGGGGTGCGTCGCCAGCGCCAGCCCGGACAGGAACGACAGATCGGGCCGGTAGCCGGTCAGGGCGAAGGTGTAGTGGGTGGGGAGATCCCAGGTCGTGCCGTCCTCACGCTGCACGGTCACGTGCTCCGGATGGATCTCGACCACCCGCGAGTTGAACTGCGCGGCGACGCTGCCTTCCTTGATGCGGTTCTCCAGATCGGGCCGTACCCAGTACTTGATGGTGGACTTCAGTTCGGGGGCACGCACGACCATCGTCACGTTCGCGCCGCCGCGCCACAGATCCAGGGCGGCGTCGGCGGCCGAGTTCCCGGCACCGATCACGGTCACGTCCAGGCCCATGAAGGGGTGGGCCTCGCTGTAGTAGTGGCTCACGTTCTGCCCGTCCTCACCGGGAATGCCCAGGTGCAGCGGGTGGTCGTAGTAGCCGGTCGCCACGACCACGCGGCGGGCCTCGACCACACCGGGCGTGCCGTCGCGTTTCTCGATCTCCAGCGTGAAGCCGGCGGGCGCGGCGTGCAGACCCGTGACCTCGGTGTACTGCTCGACGTCCAGCGCCTCGCGCTGGGTGACCAGCCGGTAGTACATCAGCGCGTCGCGCCGGTCCGGCTTGTCATGCCCGGTCACCATCGGGTGGTTGCCGATCTCCAGTTCCGGGGCGGTGGTGAAAAAGGTCATGTAGGTGGGGTATTCGAAGATGGCGTTCACCACGCAGCCCTTCTCCAGCACCACGTAACTCAGGCCCGCGCGTTTGCAGGCGATGGCGGCCGCCAGACCGACCGGCCCGGCCCCGACGATGGCGACGTCATACAGACTCATGCCGGGCATTCTGCCAAAGGGGAAGGCGGCGCACTGCATGGAGGGCACGGTATGGGGCCTCAGCGCTCGATCTCTCAGCGCACCTCGCCGCGTACCAGCAGGATCGCCAGGCTGTAGGGGTCGGCGCCGGGCGTCTCTTTGGCCTCGAATTCCTGAAACAGTTCCAGCAGTCGGGCCTTGAACTGCTGCGCCTGGGCCGGCGCGAGGGTCAGGGTGTTGATGTTCGCCAGCAGAGGTGTGGAACCGTCGAAGAGATCGGCAGCCGTATCGTCGGCATTCCCGGCGCGCAGGCTGCCGCCGGCCTCACTCGCCTGCAGCCAGTACCCCCAGCCGTCGCTGTGCCCGCGCATGACCTGCACGGTCAGGTTCACCATCTGTTCGATACGTGGCACCAGTTGCGCGGCCAGGAAGGCTTCCAGGGTCTCCGCCCCGGTGACCTCGAAGGGGATGAACCAGCGCCCGTGGACGGCGTAGCGCCGCACAGCGCGGCCGGCGCGCGGCTGCACGCTGCCGACGCGGGCCACCCCGGCCGTGTGGAGTCGGCCCACCAGATACTGCGCCCGGTTCGGGTTCACCCCCAGTTCGGCCGCCAGCTCGCTCACGCTGCGCGGCGCCTTCATCAGCAGCCCCAGCAGGGGGCGCAGGCCCACGTCCAGCAGCAGCGCGGCCTGCCGGGCATCGGCGACCCGGGCGGGAGGTTCTACACCGGCCGCTTCCATACCGGCAGCATAGAACCGCTCTACCTCAATTCAGGCGTTTCTCTTCAGGTAGACCTGACCCACACTCGGCGTATGCCCCCCCACCTGTGGAACCGCTCCTTCGTGATCTGGCTGATCGGCAGCGCCCAGTCGCAGTTCGGCAGCGCGCTGGCGGGCATCGCCCTGAGCTTCCTGGTGCTGCACCAGACGGGCTCGGCGGGGAAGATGGCGCTGACCCTGGCCTGCTCGCTGGCCCCCCACCTGCTGATGCCGCTGGCCGGCGCCTGGGTCGACCGCGTGAACCTGAAGCTGCCACTGATCGGGGCGGACGTGGCGCGCGGCGCGCTGCAGCTGCTGGTGGGCGGGCTGGCGCTGGCCTGGGGCGAGGTGCCGCTGTGGCTGGTCAACGGCGCGGCCCTGCTGACCGGTCTGGCGAACATCTTCGCCCAGCCGGCGGGCGGCGCGGCGGTGCCGGCGCTGGTGCCGCCCCAGGAGCTGGCCCGCGCCAACGGCCTGCTGGGCGGCGCCGGTCAGGGCGCGTGGCTGGCAGGCACCCTGGCCGGCGGCTGGATCGTGGCGAGCTTCTCGCCCGCCGCCGCCATCGTGCTCGACGGCCTCAGCTTTCTGATCATGGCGGCCCTGCTGCTGCTGGTGCGGCTGCCTGCCCGGGCGGTGCCCAGCGGCCCGCGCCCGTCCCTGTTCGGCGACCTGCTGGACGGCCTGCGCCTCATGCGCCGCTCGCGCACGCTGATGTTCACGCCGCTGATCGGGCTGGTGCTGAACGCCACCCTGGCCCCGCTGATGGTCGTGACGCCCAAGCTGATGGAGTCGCTGGGCGCCGGCGCGCAGGGCTACGGCACCTTCCTGGCGCTGGAAAGTGCCGGGATGCTGCTGTCGGGGGCGCTGATCGCCGTGCTGGGCCAGCGACTGGCGCCGCGCCGGGCCACTGCCGCCGGACTGGGGCTCACCTCGGGGGTGTTTGCGGTGATGTGGCTGCACCCGGTCACCGGCACCCTGCTGGCCTGCGCCGCCGCGCTGGGCTTCGGCTTCGGTGTCCTGAACACGCCGCTGAATACCCTGCTGCAGCAGATGGTGCCCGCCGACTACCTGGGCCGGGTCTTCAGCGTGCTGGGCATGGTCTCCAGCCTGGGCATGCCGCTGAGCCTGCTGCTGCTCTCGCCGGTGCTCGACCAGTTGCCTCTGCCCCTGTGGTTCGGGCTGGCCGCGCTGCTCATGACGCTGGGCGGGGTGGCCTGGCTGCTGGTGGTGCTCTCCGAACGTCGCCTGCCCGATCTGCACCCGCCGGCCGAGGCGCTGGCGGGTTGAACTCAGCCGGGACGAAGGTGGGTAGGGGACGAACCCGAGCCAAGCGAGGATGAGTTCCATACCGAGTGGGACGATGAACATCTCTGCCGATCTTCCCAGGGCAGAGATTGGAATCGTTCGAATTCGATATCAGCTGGGCGCGACCATCCCTGCTCCTGTCACGGGATGTGGCGCGCACGGCTTCTCGATGTCCCGATCGCCGGTTCTTCGCTGGCGGGTGGCCTGGAGCCGCACGGCTGGCTGCGCTGCAGTCGCCTCCAGAACTCCGGGAGGCGACTGAGACGAATTCCGGTTCAACCCGTCGTTGAATAACGGGCTGAACCGGGGGCGCAGGTGGAAGGAACAAGGACGGATGTCCAGGCGTTGGAGCATCTGACGCCTTCCCGGATAGAATGGATATGGCCGAAATCCCTCTCAGTTGTCCTGCAGCAGCACCGCGCCGAAGGCCTGGGTGCCAGGCAGCGGATCGACGGCGAAGGCGGTGAACACCTTGCCCGCCATCAGCGACAGCTTGCCGGAGTCGATGACCACGGTCTTGGTGTGCGGCAGCGTGATCCTCACCTGGTAGTCGCCCGGGGGCAGGGGCAGGTATCCCGAATCCTTGCTGTACTGGAAGTCTGCGATGGCCGGAGAAATTTTCCCGATGTCGGCCCCAGGCGCCGTGACATACACATCCACCAGATTGGCGGCGGGGGTGGCGGCGGCGTGAACCAGCCTGACCTGCGCCTTGTCGGGCTTGCTGGCCGCGCTGTCCTGCAGCACCAGCGGGGTCAGCGGGCGCGGGGTCTTGCCGTGGTCGTCGTCGGGGCTCAGGGTGCCGATCACGGCGACCGTGTAGCGCGTCCCCGCAGCCAGATTCAGGGCGGCGGCGACCGGGCAGACGGTGGTGCCGGCGGCGCAGACCTTGACCTGGCGCTTGCCGGAGGGCAACTGGGCGTAACCGCCGCCGGCCGCGTTGTTCGGGAAGGTGGTGCGGAAGGCGAAACCGCCGGCGGGAGAGACCTTGGCGCCGTCGATCAGCAGATCCACCGCCGGGGTATCGCTGGAAGCGTGCAGCGCGCGGGCACCGCTTTTCGGCGCCTCGGCGGGAGGGGCGGCCTGCAGCGTGGCCGTCCAGGTGCCCCGGTCGCCTCCACCGATGTCCGGCCCGAAGAAGACCCCGCTCAGCATCCTGGCCTCGCCGGGCTTGCCACGTCCGATGATGCCCTGAGGCTCCACGTCGAAGACCAGGATGCTGCTGCCGTCCTTGAACAGCAGCCCCCGCACCCCCACGGTGCCCGCCAGGGTGCCCTCCAGGAAGCTCAGGCCGCTTCGCAGCGCCCGCACCTTGAGCTTCAGATCTCCGGCCAGCACGGTGCCGGTGCTGGGGCCCTGCGTGACCGTGCCCTTGAAGGCGTAGGTGACGTTGGTCACGGCTCCGCTGGAGGGCCGCAGCGACTCGGCGCCCAGCATGGTCTGCGCCTGGGCGTCGCTCATCTGGGCGGCCGTCGCGGCCTGGGCCGGGGCAGGCTGGGTGCCCGCCTGGGGGGTGCTGGTGCCACACGCCATCAACGCCAGCGAGAGAGTGCAGACGACTGCGGTCAATCGGGTGATCTTCATGACGTCTCCTGCCGCGACACCGTGGGGGGGGAGCTTCGGGACGAGGCGCCTCAACGTAACCGGATGTTCAATCTGGCAATTGCGGGGCTGGCTCCAATCGAAGATGAAGGGGAGATTGAGACAGTTCAAATGAGTATTGTGCACCAAATTCGACTCTTTTGAGCTTCGCCACAGCGTTCTCCGGATGAAGCATGACTCAGCCCTGACAGGGTGACGGCAAAAAACTCATGGAAAACTCATCCCAGATGACCCAGGACGCCGGAGCCTGACCACCAGAGAGCTGCCCGCACCCGCCTGTCCTCATCTGACACATGAATGTGACACGTAGATGGTCGTCGGTGCGCGCTGGAGATGAGAGGGGCACCTGCCCGAAGTGACTTCCCTGGCAGCCTCTGCCCGCCTGCTGGGCCGCCCTCTCCGTCGATCCTCAGGCTTCCCACGCTCCTCTCATAGCCGCCTGCGGCTCAGAAAATTCTCAGGCCAGGCTGGTGAGCACCCGGTGCCTGGGGTTTGCAGGGGCCTGCGCCATGTTCCCTGCGCCGTGACCGCCCTCGCCCCCTAAAATCAGGCCCATGACCCGCAGAGAATCCGACACCATGGGCACCCTGGAAGTCGCCGCTGACCGCTACTGGGGCGCGCAGACCGAGCGCAGCATCCACAATTTCCCCATCGGCCGCGACACCTTCGTGTGGGGCCGGCCCATCATCCGGGCGCTGGGCATCCTGAAAAAGGGCGCCGCGCAGGCCAACGCCGAGCTGGGCGAATTGCCCCGCGAGGTGGCCGACCTGATCGTGCAGGCCGCCGACGAGGTGATCGCCGGGAAGCTCGACGACCACTTCCCGCTGGTGGTGTTCCAGACGGGCTCGGGCACTCAGAGCAACATGAACGCCAACGAGGTCATCTCCAACCGCGCCATCGAGATCGCGGGCGGCGAGATGGGCAGCAAGGCGCCCGTCCACCCCAACGACCACGTGAACCGCGGCCAGAGCAGCAACGACACCTTCCCGACCGCCATGCACATCGCGGTGGTACTGGAACTGAGCGAGCGGCTGTACGGCGCGGTCGGGAAGCTGCGGGACACGCTGGACGCCAAGGCCAGGGCGTATGCCGGGCTGGTCAAGGTCGGCCGCACCCACCTGCAGGACGCCACGCCGATCACGCTGGGCCAGGAGATCGGCGGCTGGGTCGCGCAGCTCGACTACGCGCTCGCCGAGGTGCGCCACGCGGGGGAAGGACTGCTCGACCTCGCCATCGGCGGCACGGCGGTGGGCACCGGGCTGAACGCCCATCCCAAATTCGGCGACCTGGCCGCGCAGAAGTACGCCGAGGAGACCGGCTTCGCCTTCCGCTCGGCCGACAACAAGTTCGCCGCGCTGAGCGCCCACGACGCCCTGGTGCAGACCTCCGCCGCTCTGCGAACCCTCGCGGGCGCCCTGATGAAGATGGCGAACGACGTACGCTGGCTCGCCAGTGGCCCCCGCAACGGCATCGGCGAGATCGTGATTCCCGAGAACGAGCCCGGCAGCTCCATCATGCCCGGCAAGGTCAACCCCACGCAGAGCGAGGCGCTGACGATGGTCGCCACCCGCGTCTTCGGCAACGACGCCACCGTGGCCTTCGCGGGCTCGCAGGGCAACTTCCAGCTCAACGTCTTCAAGCCGGTGATGGTTCATGCCGTGCTGGAGAGCGTCCGCCTGATCAGCGACGCCTGCCTCGCCTTCAACGACCACTGCGCCGTGGGCATCGAGCCGAATCTGACCCAGATCGAGCACAACCTCTCGATCAACCTGATGCAGGTCACGGCCCTGAACAAGCACATCGGTTACGACAAGGCCGCTGCGATTGCCAAGAAGGCGCATAAGGAGGGGAGCAGCCTGAAAGAGGCGGCGCTAGCCCTGGGCCACGTCACGGAAGAGGAATTCGCCCAGTGGGTCGTGCCCCTGGACATGACGCACAACTGAGCAGGGGAGGGGAGAGGGGCGGCGGTCTGGATGACGCCGCCTCACTTCTGCTCGGGAAAGCCGCGTCTTTCCGGTACCGTCAGGCATGAACACGAACACGAATTTCAACCTGGGGAATCTGGGCTCCGATTTCGGCCTTCTGGCGGCGGGGCTGATCCTCGCCTACGGGGTCTGGGTCGGGCGCGGCGACCTGGGGATGCGGGCGGCCTGGGGTGTGCTGGGATCGGTGATCGTGACGTCGTTCCTGCCCCTGCTGTTCTTCAATACCCTCATCTCCAGGTTCCTCGTGCCTGGGGGGGGTGGGCTCGCCCTGTTCCTGGGATCGGCGGCGCTCACGACCGTTTCGACCCTGCTGGCTTTCCTCCCCCTGTACATCGCCGTGAACTGGATGGAGGTCATCCGCGGTGCCAGCCGGCCGCCCCGCTGAACAAGGCGCTCCCTGCTATACATCGGGTCGGCGGCGAATATGAGAGAAAGCCCTGTCCCACACGTCAGAATCGGGCCTCAGGGGATGCGCTTGACGCCCGCTGCATACCGCGCTATCTTTTCCTTATCACCGCCGAAGAGGCGGGTTTTTTATTTTGGTCAGCTTGAGCCCTATGCACCTGCTCGCGCGTGTCCGATCTGCGGAGGCTGTCCCAGAGGCGATTTTTCTGATCCAGTGCGGTGTCCTTGACCTCCCGTGCATACCACGCTATAGTCTTCCTATCACCGTCCGCGAAAGGGCGGGTTTTTTGTTTTCACCCTCACTTCTTCACCCGCTACGCCGAGCCGCCACGTCCCTTGGCCGCCTTCCAGGTGCCGCCGTAGCGGTACTCGGGGTTGTCCTCGGCTTCCACGCGGCGGCAGGGTGGGCACAGGAAGACCCAGCCCTCGGCCTCGCGGCGGACGATCCGGTACATGACCGGAGAGGGCTGGCCGCAGCGGGCACAGGGTTTCTCGCGCTGGCGGTGGGCTTCGGCGGGCATGGCGGAAGTGTAGGGGGGCCGGTGTGGGCGGCGGTGAGGGCCACGTTGGGTGTTTCTACCCCTCCAGCGTGGTCAGGTCGCCCGGATCTTCGCCCAGCGCCTGCGCCCGCAGGAGCCGCCGCATGATCTTGCCGCTTCTGGTCTTGGGCAGCGCGGCGACCACATGCACCTCGCCGGGGGTGGCGATCGGCCCCAGTTCACGGCGCACATGTTCGCTGATGCTGGCGCGCAGGCCAGGGCTGTCACTGTGCGTGGCGCGCAGGATCACGTGGGCGACGATGCTCTGTCCCTTCAGCTCGTCGGGAAGGCCGATCACGGCGGCCTCGGCCACGGCGGGGTGCGAGACCAGCGCGTCCTCGACGTCCGCGCTGCCGATGCGGTGCCCGGCCACGCTGAGCACGTCGTCCGCGCGGCCCAGGATGGAGATGTAGCCGTGCTCGTCGCGCATCGCCAGATCGCCCGAGAGGTAGCCGGCGGGATTCTCGTTCCAGATCTCCGCGTACTTCTGCGGGTTGCCGTGGATGCCGCGCATCATGGACGGGAAGGGCCGGCGGATCACCAGGAAGCCCTGCTGCCCGTCTGGCACGCGCTGGCCATGCTCGTCCACCACGTCGGCGTCCACACCGGCCAGCGGGCGGCCCACGAAGCCGGGGCGGGCGGGCCAGCGCGGGTGGGTGCCCAGGGTGGGGGCGCCCAGTTCGGTCTGCCACCAGTTGTCGATCACGACCGCGTGCGCGCCCTCGCCCAGCCCGCCGCCCAGGTGCTGCTGCGCCCAGCGCCACGCTTCCGGGTTCAGCGCCTCGCCCGCGCAGGCGATCACGCGCAGGGAACCCAGGTCGTAGGGCGCAGCGACCTCGGCCCCCAGTTTCATGAACAATCTCAGCGCGGTGGGCGCGGTGAACAGCACGTTCACGCCGTACCGCTCGACGGCGCGCCACAGCACGCCGGGATCGGGGAAGTCGGGCGCCCCCTCGCGGAACAATACGGTCGCGCCCGCCACCAGCGGCCCGTACACGATGTAGGAGTGCCCCACGACCCAGCCGATGTCGGAGGTGCAGAAAAAGACGTCGCCCGGCTGCACGTCGAAGAGGCTCCGGAGGTGGTACGCCGTGCCGATCATGTAGCCCGCGTGGCTGTGCAGCACGCCCTTGGGCCGGCCGGTGGAGCCGGAGGTGTACAGGATGAACAGCGGGTGCTCGGCGTTCACGGGCACGGCCGGGGCGCGGCCGTGGGTGAACAGGCTCTCCCAGGCGACCGTGCGGGCGTCGTGTTCGCGCGAGTAGGTCGTGATGCGCTCCCACAGCACCAGATGCTCGACCTCCGGCAGATCCGCGATGGCCTCGGCGGCGATGGCGTACAGGTCGACCAGCTTGCCGCGTCGGTGGCCCACGTCGGCCGTGACCACCACCCGCGCGCCCGCGTCCTGGATGCGGCCCCGCAGCGCGCTCACGCCCAGGCCGGCGTAGACCACGGAGTGCACGGCCCCGATGCGCGCACAGGCCAGCATAGCGATACAGCCCTCCGGGGTCAGGGGCATGTAGATCACCACCCGGTCGCCCAGCCCCACGCCCAGCGCCCGCAGTCCGGCGGCGGCGCGCTCCACCCGCTCGTGCAGCATCCCGTAGGTGAGCACCTGGGCCTCGCCCTGTTCGGGCAGCCAGATGAAGGCGGCTTTCGTGCGGGTCTCGCCGCGGGCGTGGCGGTCGAGCGCGTTCAGCGTGATGTTCGTCTCGCCGTCCGCGAACCACTGCATGTGCGGCCGCTCCCAGATCAGGGCCGTGGTGGGGGCCCTCGTCCACTCGTAGCCCTGCGCCTGGGCCAGCCAGAAGCCCTCCGGGTCGCGCTCCGCGTGCTCGATATCGGCCTGCGGGTCGGAATGCAGGCGCCCGCTCACGCTGAGGGGGGTGGGGACACGTCCGGGCGCGGTGGCCTGGGTGGAGCTGGCCTGTGGATCGGTCATGGAAGCCTCCGGGGGCGGGGTGACGTCGGCAGGAGCGGATTGTGCGTGCGCCTCAGTGTAAGGCGGGAACGGTGCCCGGCCGGTGCCTGTGTTCCGGGCTGCTCCCACCGCTCAGGGCCCCTGGATGGAGGTCGCCGGAGAGGGAGCCGGAGGATCGGTCAGTTGGGCGCGGAGGATAGAATTCATCCTCATGCCGATTCCTAAAACGCCGTTCCAGACGTCCGTTTTCTCTCGCCGAAGATGAAGACGGGATCAGCCCACAATTATGCTCTGTACAGAATTTATGATACAATCTTCGTATGAAGAACGCTCCGTTGACCCTTGAATTCGGCACCGTGCGGCTGCCCGTCAGCGCCGACGGACTGCTGCACGCCCCCACCGCCCTGACCCAGCTCGGCCTGAGCGACAGCGCCTGGTCGGCCCTGGCCGCCGAGCACGAACTGGACAGCCCCACGCGCGACTTCGGCGCCGGCCCCGAGGCCACGCTGAGCGTGCCCGACTTCGCCCGGCTGGCGTTCACGCTGGGCACGCCTCAGGCCAGGCGCTGGCGAAAGCGCGCGCAGGAACTGCTGGTGCGCGCCATGCAGGGCGACGTGCGGCTCTCGGCCCAGATTGCCGAGCGCAACCCCGACCCCGAGGCGCGCCGCTGGCTGACCGCCCGCCTGGAGAGCACCCACGCCCGCCGCGAGCTGATGAGCACCGTGGCCCGCCACGGCGGCGACGGTACGGTCTACGGCCAGCTCGGCTCGATCTCCAACCGCTCGGTGCTGGGCACCGACTCGGCCACCATCCGCCGCGAACGGGGGGTCAAGTCCACCCGCGACGGCCTGAACCCCACCGAACTGCTGCGGCTGGCCTACCTGGACACCGCCACCGCCCGCGCCATCCAGGAACGCGGCGCCCAGGGCAACGACGCCATCCTGAGGCTGCACCAGTTCGTGGCCCGCCGAGAACGCCTGGGCTGGGAAACGCCGCTGCCCAACCAGGCGGGGTAAGCAGGAAGGACAGGACGTCTCCCGGAGCACCTGACTCCGGGAGACGTTTTTGATGTGTCGGAGGTCTCGGCAGGGCTGCGCTACCGGGTCGGTGCCCGCTCCTGAATGGCCTGGGCCAGCGACTGCAGCGGCGTCTGGGCCGTGGCCGCCCGCGTCGCTGTGGCGCTCGCCCGGTAGGGCTCCAGGGTGATGTCGATGCCGATGATGGTGCGCGCGACCGAATCCACCGTCACGAAGTCCGGGTAGGCGCCCAGCGGCTCGCCTTCATCGACCTCGCCGTTCGAATTGATGTCCTGCCACGCGCCCACCAGATATTTGCCGGGCTGGGCGTTCTTGAGCTGATAGGGATTCCTCAGCGTCCTGGGCTCCAGCAGGGTGGCCGGGCTGCGCGCCAGATCGAAGCCCTGCTGCAGCACGTAGAACGCGGCCACCAGGGTCTTGATCTGCGCCACCGGGGCAGGCACCGGAGCCGGGGTCGGTGTGGGGGTCGCCGAGCCCTTCAGGGTCGCGGCCGCGTCGATCAGGCCGGCGCCGCAGCCCGACTTCACCCCGCAGCTCGCGTCGCTGACCGGCCGGGCCGCCGCCTTCATGCGCGCGAGCACCTGCGCGGGGCTGAGGCCCGGCTCTTTGCCCAGCAGCAGCGCGGCCAGCCCGGCCACCTGCGGCGTGGCCTGCGAGGTGCCCTGGTAGAAGGCGTACACGAACTCGCCACTCTGGTCGTCCTTGACCGTGCTCAGGATGCCCGCCGGAAACTGCTCGCTGCCGATCTTGAGCAGCAGGTCGGTGTTGCCTCCCGGCGCCATGAGATCGATGCGGGCGCCGTGATTGGAGTAGTAGGCGCGTTTGCCGTCCGGCCCCAGCGCGCCCACCGCGATCACGTTCCGGCAGTTGGCGGGGCTGCTGGTACTGGTGTCGCTGTTCTCGTTGCCCGCCGCCACCACCGTGACGATCCCGGCTTCGGCCAGGGCATCGAAGAGTTCCTGCTCGGCAGCTGAGCACTCGCCCGCCCCGCCCAGACTGAGGTTGATCACGCGGGCCGGGTTGGGATTGACGGGCACGCCCTTGAGCTCGCCGCCGGCCGCCCAGTAGATGCCCAGCAGGATGTCGCTCATCGGGCCCCCGCCGCTTTTGCCCAGCACACGCACCGGCACGATCCGGGCGCCCCAGCTGACCCCCGCGATGCCACGGCCGTTGTTGCTCGCCGCCGCGACGATCCCGGCCACGTGGGCGCCGTGGTACCCGCTGTCCCCGCCCTCGTCGGTCGGGTCGGCGTCGGCACCGTTGCCGTCTCCGGCGTTGGCCGCGTCCTGCACGAAGTCGAAGCCGGGCAGCAGGCGACCGGCCAGATCCGGGTGCGCCACGATGCCCGAGTCCACCACGGCCACGGTGACCGCGCTGCCGGTCGTAATGTCCCAGGCGGCGGGCAGGTTCATGGCCTGGGCGCCCCACTGCACCGGGTAGAAGGTGTCGTTGGGTGTCTTCATGGCGTGCATCCAGCGGTCGGGCTCGGCGTAGAGCACGTCTGGGCGGGCTGCCAGACTGGAGAGCAGCGCGGCGCTGCCGGCCACCGACAGGCCCGGCTGGGCACGGTAGAGCCCCAACCCGGCCGGCCCCAGCGGGCGCACCAGCTCCAGGGCGGCGCCGTTCACGCTCAGGCGGCCCAAGAGCGTCGCCGGCTCTGCGGCCTGGGCGCTGAGGCCGGGCCGCAGCTTCACGATGAACTGACCGGGGATGATGCCCCGGGTGGTCGCACCTGCCGCCGCCTGCCGCCGCCCGACCTCCGAGCGCTGAGTCCACCACGACGGTCTGGAGATGATCTGCCCAGCTTCCACCGGAGCGGACGTGCCCGCCCGGCCGCCCGGCGACTCCACGACCCCACCGATAGAGCTGAGGGCGGGCGGCTGAGGTTGGGGCTGTGGCTGGGGTTGGGGTTGCGGAGACGGACCGGTCGAGCCCCCACAGGCGGCGAGCAGCAGCGAAAGACCGATCAGGGCGTGGCGGAGCTGGGGCATAAGGATCTCCTGAGGGGGCCAGAGGATAGGCAGTGGGTCAGGGATGGGGAGCCGGCGGGAACTCATTCGGGCGGTGGCCGGGGGGACAGACCTGTCACGGTCAGCCCGAGTCCCATTTCACCCGTCCCATTTCACCATGTCCCCCCGGCCGGGGCGGGCCCGGAACAGCCGCGAGTCCTCAGCTGCAGTCCAGATTCACGTTGCCGTCCGGGTTGTCCTCGTACGTCATGCCGGTGCCGATGTCGATATCGGCGTTCGCGTCGCCGAAATCGAGGCTGTTGAGGCAGATGCCATAGCCGCTGCTGTGGGCCACGCGGCTGTTCAGGATGTTCAGGTATGAGCCGTGGCCGACGTAGACGTTGGCTCCCTTTCCGCCGCCATACAGCACCTGCACGTGTTCCAGGCGGTTGTTCGCCGACCCGGAATAGAAGAAGTCCAGACCGTCCCAGTACCCCCGTTCAGGCTTTTCGCCAGTGAAGATGATCGGGTCTTTGGCCGTGCCGACCGCGCGGATCGCGCCTCCATGCAGGTTGAAGGCGGCGCCACTGTCCATCACGATCTTCACGCCGGGTTCGATGGTCAGCAGCCCGCCCACGTAGTACACCGCGATGCTCACGTAGTACGGCGCGTTCAGCCTGTGCAGGGTGGTGCTGTTGGCGGTGTCGTCCCAGTCGAGCTTGACGTACGGAGCGCCGTTGGGCAGTCCCCTGCTCGCCCCGGTGTAGTCGCTGGCCGCGTCCAGCACGCTCGCCTGCTGGGTGCTGACGCGCAGTCCGTAGCCCACGTTGTCGAAAAACACGTTGTTGGCGAACTCCTTGATGTACAGCCGGTTCAGGTCGCTGATACTCATGCCCGTGGCATAGCTGCCCGACACCGTGTTGTTCTTGAAGGTCAATGTGCCGTCCACACCGCTGATGGCCGCGTAATTCTTGGTGTACCCGGTCTGACCGGCGCTCTCGATGTCGGTGTACTCGATGCGGCTGGGGCGGGCGCCGTTGAACGAGATGCCGTTCCAGTAGCCCTTGGTCTTGTTCAGCCCGATCATCTTGATGCGCTGGCTCGGAGTGCCCACGGCGTTCAGCACGCCGCCCGAGCTGATATACACCGAGCTGTCCTGCCCGAACTTGATGACCGTGCCCGGATCGATGGTCAGCACCGAGGTCACGTCGATCACCCCATCGATCAGGTAATCGCAGGCGGCCGGCGAATTCACCATGCGCGTGGCGACGGTGATGTCCTCCACCCCGCTGAACTCGACCGCGCACTTGCCGGTATCGGGCGGCGTACCCGGCGGAACACCGGGGCCGGGCGGCGTCCCGGGGCCGGGTGGCGTCGTGGGCGCTGGCGGGCCAGACGGGGACGTGCCGCCGCAGGCGATCAGCAGGCTCAGCAGCGGGGTGAGCAGGGTGGGCCGTGGAAAACGTGCAGACATGTGTCCTCCAGGGGTGGAGTAATCGTGGGATCAGGTGTCCAGGGCTGGAAGCACGGCGACAGGAGGAAGGCCCGCGTGGTGGCTGCAACGTGGACAGGCCGGAAAGCAGCCCACGCTGGGGTCACGCTACGCCCCGGGTGTTTCAGCGGCGTTTCATAGGCGCTGAGCAGGGCGGATCGTGTTCCGGGCTCAGTTGGTGCCCGGCAGAGCGCTGCCCGGCATCAGGGGTTCAGACAGCGCGCCCGGGCCCCGGCGCCCGGCCAGGGCCGATTCGAAATCGCCGCGCAGATAGGCAGGTAGGGTCTCCGGGCGCAGGCCGGCGATCAGGGGCCAGGCCTCCTGCAGCAGCGGGGCGGGGGCGAACTGCAGCAGCGCGGTGGCCATGACCCCGCGGGCCGTCAGGATGTCGCAGCCCTCCACCAGCTCCAGGCCGCCGCGCAGCGCCGCGTGCGCCTGCGGGGTTGCGTCCAGCTGCAGATGCACCTCGGCCAGCAGGGCCAGGGCGTGGGCGCGCATGTTCACGGACGCCGAGTTCATCACCTCGCGCAGCTGATCCAGCGCTTCCCCGTGGCGCCCCGAACGGCTGTAGGCCAGCGCGATGTGGTAGCGCAGCGGGTAGGTGTCGTTGAACTGAACCAGCTCCAGCGCCGCCTCGGCCAGTTCCACGCCCTCCTGAATCCGGCCCAGATCGTGCAGCGTGGCGATGATGTCGCTGCTGGCAGTGACCTGCTGGCCGCGCAGCCCCAGGAAGCGGGCCGCCTCCAGTTGCTCGCGGTAGTACTCCAGCGCCTCCCCGAAGCGGCCCAGCGCGCACAGGTTGGCGGCCAGCGTACTGAGCCAGTTGCAGCCGCCGTGGCTGAGCGGCTCGCGGCGCTGCGCCTCCACCACGCCCTCGGCGATATGCAGGGCGGTTTCGTATTCGCCCCGGTAGTGGGCAGTGTTCGCCTGGATGAGCAGGATGTCGCGGGCCAGCCCGGGGTCGCCCAGCGGCGCGGCCTCCTCGGCGGCCAGCCCGATCAGGCGGGTCGCCTCGTCCATGCGGCCGGCCAGGTAGGCCAGGCTGGCCCCCTCGGCGCGGGCCACCGCACGGGCCAGGCGGTCGTCGGACTCGCGCAGCACGGTGTCGATCAGCGCGCGGGCCTCGTCGGCGCGGCCGTCGACCCGCTCGCGCACCGCCAGATACGCGCAGGCCCGGTACCAGTCGGGCGAGCGGCCCCGCAGCTGCAGCACCCGCCGGTACAGGGCGCTGGCCTCCTGCTCGAAACCGCGCCGCACGCCGAAGGAATACCGCGCTCCCTCGAACCACAGGCGGGCCGCGACCGGTTCCTCGCCCGCCAGCGCGGCGTGCTCGGCCAGCTCAAGGGCGTCCAGTACGCCCGCCAGCGTCTGCACCACCCGCCCGTGGATAAACCGCTGCTGCGGCCCGGACAGGGCGTCGTAGAGGGTCTGCCGCACCGTGTCGTGCAGCCGGCCGTCGTGTCCCAGCAGTTCCAGGCGCGCCGCGCGGCCCAGGGCGTCGCCGACCTCCCACCCGGACTGCTCGACCAGCGGGGAGAGCCGGGCCGGGCTCAGCACGCCCCCCAGCACGCTGCCGGCGTCCAGCACCCGGCGATCCGCCGCGCTCAGCCCCTCCAGCCGGCGCCGCACCAGTTCGGGCAGGGCGCCCGGCGGCCGGCCCAGATCGCCCGGCGCCGACGCCTGCGGGTGCCCGCGGGCCGGTTCCAGCGGGGGCGCGCCGCCGCCCTGCAGGGCGCCTTCCTGACGCAGGAAGCGCAGCCATTCCAGGGCGAACTGCGGGTTGCCGCCGCTGCGCCGCTGCAACCAGCCCGGGAAGCCGTGCCAGCGGCCGGTCACCGGTGAAAAGGCGCTGGCGAGCGCCCCCAGATCATCGGCCGACAGCGGGGTCAGGGCAATCACCTCCAGGCCGCCTGCCGCCTCCAGGGTGTCCAGGGTGGCCTGCAGCGCCGGCGAGATCTCGTCCGGACGAAAAGCGCCGCAGACCGGCACACCGCGCTGGGCGGCGTACCGCAGCCAGTCCAGGGTGCCGGAGTCCGCCCACTGCAGATCGTCGAAGATCACGCCCGGCCCGGCCCCGAGCCGGCCCAGCAGCGCAGCGAACAGGCGTTCCCTGTCGGAGTCCGGCGTGCCCTGGGCGTGCCCGGCCGCCGCGATCAGCGGTTTCAGCCCGGAGCCCCCGGGCGGCGCGCCGGGAGTCCCACTCTCAGGCCCAATATGTGGCCCGACAGCTGAGCCAGCATCCGGCCCGACGTCTGGCCCGACGTCCGGCCCGGACTCGGCCACGTCCAGCTCACGCACGGCGTTCAGCAGCGGCAGATACGGCACCCGGCTCAGGCCGGCGGCGCAGCGCACCCAGGAACCGGGCTGGGTCTGCAGCAGGCGGGTCTTGCCCGAGCCGGACTCGCCGGACAGCAGGGTCACGAGCGGCGCGGACTGGGTGTCCGGAACCCTGGGCTGGGCAGCGCGGGCGCGCGCCATCCGGGCGCCCAGCTGCCGGCGCTGCGCGGCCCGGCCGATCAGGGCCGGGGCCGCGCTTCCGCCGCTGGAGGCCACCGTTTGAGCCTCCGTCGCCTGATCCGCCTCACCGCTCTGTGTCCCCGTCTGCCGCAGGGCCTCGACCAGCGCCAGGGTCTGGGGCAGCGGCTCCAGGTTCAGTTCCTCCCGCAGCTTCAGGCTGAAGTGCCCGAAAAGCTGCAGGGCCTCGTGGCGCTGGCCGGCCCGCAGGCTGGCGCGCAGGACACGCTGCAGGGTGTCCTCGGACAGCGGATCGGTGCTGAGTGCGCGGCGCAGCAGCGTGGCGGCGCCGGCGAAATCCCCGCGTGCCCCCAGCTCGGCCTCGCGGGCATGCACCGCCGTGAGCCAGAGGGTCTGCAGGGCGGCCCGCTCGCCTTCCAGCCAGTCGTGCAGCCCCGGCAGCCCCTGCAGGGGAAGTCCGCGCAGCAGGGGCGCGCCGTACAGGGTGGTGGCCTCCTCCCAGCGTCCTGCCGCCACCGCCTCCCGGAACTGCTGCACGTCGGAGGGCGCCGGCCAGCGCACCCGCTGGGCCCCGGACTCCAGTGGGGCCAGCGACGCCCAGGGCAGGCGCCGGGCACGGGTCAGCAACAGGCGCAGGCTGCCCCTGGACGACGGTTCCTCGTCGTCTGTCCGCAGCAGGCGGGTCAGTTCCTCGCGGCTGATCCACTCGCCGCGCAGGGCCAGCACCAGCAGCAGGTAGGTGGGCCGCTGCA
Organism: Deinococcus koreensis; assembly: GCF_002901445.1. Taxonomy (NCBI): domain Bacteria; kingdom Thermotogati; phylum Deinococcota; class Deinococci; order Deinococcales; family Deinococcaceae; genus Deinococcus; species Deinococcus koreensis. Next base: position 1,676,483 of record NZ_PPPD01000001.1, on the reverse strand, counting down.
GCGGCAGGGGCCCCACCCTTTCGCCGTCCAGCAGCGCCGGGAGGCCGAACAGCTGCAGTCGGGGCGCCCTTCCTGACTCCATTCCTGACTATAGCGGAGGCCCCTTGACGGGGGGTCGGCCCCGGCGGCCCGGTCATCAAACTTTTCCCATCCCCGCCCGCTAGAATTCCCAGCGTGTCCATCCTCACCCGCTCCGTCCTGAAGGAGGTTCTCCGCTGGTACGGGGCCGGCGTCGCGCTGTTCATGGCGCTGCAGATGACCGACATCCTGAGCAGCACGGTCGACAAGCTGCTGACCTACCACCCGCCGCTGAGCAAGGCCGCCTTCGCCTTCCTGACCTACCTGCCCACCATCGTGAACCGCACGCTGGTGATGGCGGTGGCCTTCGCCATCCTGCTGGCCTTTTCGCGGCTGCAGCAGGACAGCGAACTCAAGGCGATCAGCGCCAGCGGCGTGCGGCCCCTGAGCCTGATCTGGCCGCTGACCCTGCCCTTCGCGCTGGTGGCGGGGCTGGCCTTCCTGAATGCCGACCGGCTGGTGCCCGCCGGCCTGGCCAACTGGGAACGGGCCTGGTATCAGATCTACAACACCACCCCCCCGCCGCCCCGCCAGGAGAAGTACACCTACGCCCCGCCGGGCGCGCTGTACTACGCGGGCCGGGTGGTCAACGACACGGGCGGGAACGTGGCCCAGCTCGAGGGGATCATGGTGCAGCGCGGCAACGAGACCATCACCGCGAGCACCGGCAGCTGGGACACGGCGCGCCAGACCTGGACGCTGCAGGGTGCCTGGATCGTGCGCCCCGGCGAGAACCCCCGCCAGCTGGCCACGCCGCTGGTGCTTCCCCAGCGGGATACCCTGACCCCGCCGCCGGTCGATGCCCGGCAGGCGCCCACGGCCGAGCTGCGCGCCACGCTGGCCAGGGGTACGCTGAGCCCCACGGATCGCCGCGACTACCAGTTCCAGCTCGCCACCCGCTACGCCGACCCGCTCACCGCCATCGTGTTCGCGCTGGCGGCCGGGGTGCTGGGCCTGCTGATCCGCAACCGCGCCGCCGCCTTCGCCGGAGTGGTCGTGTTCATCGTGTGTTTCTACGCGCTGTGGACGACCGTGCCGGGGCTGGCCCGCGCCGGGGCCATGAACCCCATGCTGGCGGCCTGGCTGCCCAATCTGCTGTTCCTGGCGGTGGCCGGCGTGCTGGCGTGGAGACTGCGGTGAGGGAAGCCGCACTCCTGAGGGCTCGGGCGTGAAGCGCTTCGAGCGCTACGTGCTGGACGAGATCCTGCCGCCGCTGTTCGGGGTGCTGGCGGTGGTCATCCTGCTGGTGGTGCTGGGGCTGCTCAAGGAGGTGATCGCCCCGCTGCTCGCCAAGGGCGCCAACCCCCTGCTGGTGGCGCGCGCCGTGGCCCTGAACATCCCCGAGGCGGCCTACACCGCCCTGCCCATCGCGCTGATGTTCGCCACGCTGCTGGGCCTGTCGCGCCTGTCGTCGGATTCCGAGATCAAGGGGGCGCTGGCGAGCGGGATTCCGGTCACGCGGCTCTTTCGCCCGGTGCTGGGGCTGGCCCTGGGCATCACGGCGCTGGCGTTTGTCATCGGCGAGGGGCTGGTGCCACGGGCCAAGGTGCAGGAGAGCAAGGTCAAGCAGCAGATCGTGTTCGACAACCCGCGTGTGATCGGTCTGGACGGGGTGGGGCCGGACGGCCAGAGCGTGGTGCTGCGCGACGCCCTGAACCGCGCCATCTCGGTGGGGAGGATCGAGCCCGGCGGCGAGCTGCTCGACCTGCGGATCGTGGCCATGCAGCCCGGCCAGCCCCCGCGTGAGGTCATCACCGCCCGGCGGGGCCGCCTGAAAAGCGGCAGCAACGTGCTGGAGCTGGAAAGTGGACAGCGCATCACGTACCAGGACGGCCGGCCCATCACCATCCTGAGCTTCACGCGCGGCACCCTGCCGGTTCAGGACGTGCAGGCCGATCTGCAGACCGGCAACGCCCAGCCCCGCGCGATCTATACCCCGCTGCCGGAGCTGTGGAACCGCACCCGCGCCTACCGGGCCCAGGGGGTGCAGTCGCCGGCCGAGTTCACCGCCCTGCACCGCAAGTTCGCCGAGCCGCTGGCCGCGCTGGCGCTGGCCTTCTTCGCCGTGGCGCTGGCGGTCTTCACCTTCCGCACCGGGCGCGACCTGGGGCTGGTCTGGGCGCTGCTGCTCAGTTTCGCGTACTACGCCACCTGGAGCGTGTTCCGCGTGATGGGCGAGAAGGGGGCGCTGCCCGCCGTGCTCTCGGCCTACGCGCCGGACGTGATCGCGCTGGTGGCGGGAGTGGGCCTGCTGTGGCTGGCCCGGCGGCGCTGACACAGGAGACGGTGAAGAAACACCTGTCGGCAGCGCTCTGGCCGGCACGTTAGCCTGCCCCATGCCGACACCTCCCGCCCGTTCCCGCGTGCCCTGGGCGCCCCTCGCGGGCCTCGTGGCCGCCCTCGCCGCCCGGCAGTACCTGACCCGGCCCGCCAGCGAGGCGCAGCTGCTGGCCGCCGCCCGCCGCCTGCTGGGCGAGGTGCTGCCCCAGCGGCGCGCCTTCGACGTGCAGCTCTGGAACGGCGAGGTGCTGCCGGCGACCCGGCCCGCCCGCGCCCGGCTGGTGCTCACCAGCCCAGGGACGCTGGGCCGGATGCTGAAGCTGCCGCTGGACGTGGCGCTGGGCGAGGCCTACCTGCGCGGCGATTTCGAGATCGAGGGCGATATCGGCGCGCTCGCGGCCCTGGCCGACGAGTTCGGCGCCGCTCCGGGCCCTGCCCGCGTGGCCCGGCTCCTTCAGGACGCCGCCCTACTGCGCCGGGGCTCGCAGGCGGCCGCGCCGCCGGTCACCGCCACGCTGGAAGGCGAACCGCATTCCCGGGAGCGCGACCAGCAGGCGATCTCGTACCACTACGACGTGTCCAACGACTTCTACCGGCTGTGGCTGGACTCGAGGATGGTGTATTCCTGCGCGTACTTCCCCACGGGCACGGAGACGCTCGATGAGGCGCAGGAGGCCAAGCTGGAATACATCTGCCGCAAGCTGCGCCTGAAGGCCGGCGAGCGGCTGCTGGACATCGGCTGCGGGTGGGGCGGGCTGGCGATCTACGCCGCGCAGCGCTACGGCGTGCAGGTGCTGGGCGTGACCCTCAGTGCGGCGCAGCTTCAGGAGGGGCAGGCGCGCGTGAAGGCGGCCGGGCTGGAACACCTCGTCACGCTGGAGCTGCGCGACTACCGCGACGTGCTGGCCCACGGCGAGGGCGCCTTCGACAAGATCGCGTCCGTCGGGATGGCCGAGCACGTCGGGCGAAAGAACATGCCCATCTACTTCCGCGCCGCCTACGCCGCCCTGAAGCCCGGCGGCCTGATGCTCAACCACGCGATCAGTGACGGTATCGGGCAGGCGCGGGTGCCGATGTGGCTGCAGAGCGGCAACTTCGCCCGCCGCTACGTGTTCCCGGACGGTGAGCTGCTGCCGGTCTGGGAAACCCTGAAACACGCCTCGGAGGCCCTGTTCGAGGTGCGCGACGTGGAGAACCTGCGCGAGCACTACGCCCGCACCCTGGAGCACTGGTTCCGGAACCTGGAGGCCCACCACGCCGAGGCCCGCGCCGCCCTGGGCGAGCAACGCCACCGGCTGTGGCGCCTCTACCTGGGGGCGACCTCGTACTACTTCCAGAAGGGCCACCTGAGCATCTTCCAGAGCCTGCTGGCCAAGCCGGACACGGAGAGGAAGGTCAGCCTGCCGCTCAGCCGGGACGACCTCTACCGCTGAGACGAATTCCGAATGCTATCCGTTCTGTGTTCGGAATCAATCCGGGGCGGAGGGACTCGCAGAGCTGCGAAGCAGAGAAGGGAAGAGGACGGATTTCGCGATATGGAGGGATACCCAGTTCTGTTCCAGGTATCCAATAGCCCGGACAGTTTCGGCTCAGTGTCCTAACGAATGCGATGCCCACGAAGTTGTTGGCTCCTCCCTCCTTGTGGGGGAGGCTGGGAGGGGGGGAACGCAGATGGCGTCCCAGAGAGCCATGACCGAGTTGTTCAGCGATGGTGTGATGAAACTGTCCGCATCATTGGTAATACGGAATGGGGCGGCAGTCCGTCTGAGCCCCTGACAGGCTTTCCTCCGTTCGGGTCGCGCCCTCTGGCGGGCTGCCTCAGGCCGTCGGGGGCACCGCGCCCTCCACCTGCGTGGCCTGGATCGCCGTCAGGGCGATGGTGTACACGATGTCGTCGACCAGCGCGCCGCGTGAGAGGTCATTCACGGGCTTTCTCAGGCCCTGCAGCATCGGCCCCACGGCGACCACGCCCGCGGCGCGCTGCACGGCCTTGTAGGTGGTGTTGCCAGTGTTCAGATCCGGGAAGATGAAGACCGTGGCACGCCCGGCGACCGCGCTGCCCGGCGCCTTGGCCTGCCCGACGCTGAGCACGGAGGCGGCGTCGTACTGCAGCGGGCCGTCCACCATCAGATCGGGGCGGCGTTCACGCACCAGGGCGGTCGCCGCCTTGACCTTCTCGACGTCCTCGCCGCTGCCGCTCTCGCCCGTGGAGTAGCTGAGCATGGCGATCCTCGGCGTGATCCCGAAGGCGCGCGCCGAGTCGGCCGACTGGATGGCGATGTCGGCGAGTTCCTCGGCACCCGGGTTGGGGTTGATGGCGGCGTCGCCGTAGACCAGCACCTGCTCGGGCATCAGCATGAAGAACACGGAGGAGACCAGCGCGGCGCCTGGCGCGGTCTTGATGAGCTGCAGCGCGGGCCGCACGGTGTTGGCGGTGGTGTGCACCGCGCCCGAGACCAGCCCGTCGACCTCGCCCAGCGCCAGCATCATGGTGCCCAGCACCACGGTGTCTTCCAGCTGCGCCAGCGCCTGCGGGGCGCTCAGGCCCTTGCTCTTTCGCAGCTCGACCATAGGGGCCACGTAGCGCTCGCGGATCTGATCGGGGTCGAGGATCTCCAGTTCCGGCGGGAGCGTCAGGCCCTGGCCCTCGGCGACCTGCCGCACCCGGTCGGGCCGCGCGAGTAGCACGCAGCGCGCGATCCCCTTCTCGCCGCAGCGGATGGCGGCCCTGACGGTGCGCGGCTCGTCGCCCTCGGGCAGCACGATGCGTTTGCCGGCGGCGCGCGCCTTCTGGATCAGCTCGTGGCGAAAGGCGCTGGGGGGCAGGCGGCGGTCGCCGTCCGGACGGGTGCGGAGGCGACTGCCCAGCGCAGCGGTGTCCAGCCGATCCGCGATGAAATCCAGCATCCGGTCCATCCGCTGCGGGTCGTCGTGCGGCACGCGCGGGCTCAGGCGCGAGAGGGCCGACGCCGTGTGGAAGGAGTTGGTCTCGACCCGCATCACCGGCAGCGAACTGGGCACGTCCGGGGTGCCCAGCGCGGCGCGGCACAGCCGCTCGACCGAGTCCTCGGGCTCGCTGCCGGAGGTGTACATCAGCCCCGCCAGAGGCACGCCGCTGAGGTGGCTCAAGGCGGCGGCCATCACCACGTCCTCGCGGTCGCCGGGCGTGACCACCAGCGCGCCGGGCACGAACAGGTGGGCCATCTTGGGCACCGAGCGGGCGGTCACGACGGTGCTGGTCACGCGGCGCTGGGCGGCCTCGCCCTCGTTGAGCAGTTCGGCGTTCAGGTGCCGGGCCACGTCCAGCGTGCGGACCGCCTGCAGCTCGGGCGAGAGGGCCACCACGCCCAGCAGCGGCAGTTCGCCGCGCGCCAGGAGCGGACTGCGCGAGCGCAGCTCGGCCATCAGGGTGCCGAAGTCCAGCCCCGGCGGGGCGAAGTTCAGCACGTAGCCCGCCAGCCCGCTCCCGTCGGAGCGGCGGTGCAGCGCGGCGGCGATCTCCAGCTCGTCCACGAGTTCGGCCGGACTGACCCCCGCGAGCGAGCTGACCAGCACCGTGTCGGCCTGCAGGTTGCGCGCCAGCGCGGCGTTCAGCCCCGAGGCGTAGGAATTGCGCTCGGTCAGGGCCAGCCCCTCGACCACCAGCACGTCCACCTCACTGCCCGTGCCCGTGCGGCCCGCCCCGGCGGCCTGCTGCGCGAGCGCGATGACCTCTTCCATCAGGTCTTCCTGGCCGCCGTGGCTGAGCAGTTCCTCGGCGCGGGTGAGCGCGACGGGCTCGGGCGGGCTGAGGTGCGCGACCGTGCGCGCGAAATGAACCGAGTCGTCGGTGCCCGTCTCGTGCGTCTGGGCGATGGGCTTGAGGAAGGCGACCCTCAGGCCCTGGCGCTCCAGCGCGCGGCTCAGGCCCAGCGCGGTGCTGCTCAGGCCCACGCCGTTGCGGGTCGGGGCGATCAGAAGGGTTTGCATGGGGGCTCCTTGGAGGGGTTTCGGTTGGGCGGATCGGGTGGAGGGGGAAGGGTTCAGGCGGGCCGATTCAGGCCGGCAGTTCAGACCGGCTGGGCGAGGAGCAGCGCCGCCCCGCGCGCGATCATCAGTTCCTCGTTGGTGTTCACCACGAGGGCCACGACCGGGCCGGGCCGGGAGATCACTCCGGGGGTGCCCCGCACCGCGCGGGCGTTCGCCTCGTCATCGGGCTCCAGCCCCAGCACGCCCAGCCGCGCCAGGGTCGCCGCGCGCACGCCGGCGCTGTTTTCCCCGATACCGCCGGTGAAGACCAGCGCGTCCGGGCGGCCCAGGGCGACCGCCATGCCCGCCACCGTCTTCGCCAGCCGGTACACGAACACGTCCAGCGCCAGCCGCGCCCCGGGGTGCCCCCGCCCGGCCGCTTCCTCCAGCTCGCGCATGTCGTTGCTCAGCCCCGACAGGCCCAGCAGCCCGCTCTCGCGGTTGAGCGCCGCCGTGACCTCCGAGAGGTTCAGGCCCGATTGCCGCGCAATGAAGTCGTGCAGGCCGGGGTCGACGTCGCCGGAGCGGCTGCCCATGACCAGACCCTCCAGCGGGGTCAGGCCCATCGAGGTGTCGACCGAGCGCCCACCCTGTACTGCGCACACGCTGGCGCCGTTGCCCAGGTGGGCGGTGATCAGGTTCAGCTCCTCCAGCGGGCGGCCCAGCAGCCGCGCGGCCTCCTGCGCCACGTAGGCGTGCGACGTGCCGTGGAAGCCGTAGCGCCTCACGCCATGCTGGCGGTACCAGACCTCGGGCACCCCGTAGCGGTAGGCGACCTCGGGCATGGTCTGGTGGAAGGCGGTGTCGAAGACCGCCACGTGGGGCAGCTCCGGAAAGGCCGCGCGCGCCGCCTCGATCCCGGCGATGTTGGCGGGGTTGTGCAGCGGCGCCAGCGGCACGCAGGCCCGGATGGCGTCCAGCACGGCCGGCGTGATGAGCGCCGGGGCGCTGAAGGCCTCGCCCCCGTGCACGACCCGGTGGCCCACGGCGCCCACGTCCGGGCGCAGGCCCAGCGCGTCCAGTTCCGAGAGCAGCGCTTCGAAGGCCGCCGGGTAGGAACCGCCGGCAAGGGCCTGGGTGCGCCGCTCGCTCCCCTTCTCGCTGGCCCGGTCTATCCGCAGCGCGGCGCCCTCCGAGCCCAGGCGCTCGGCCAGGCCCGACAGCGCCACCTCGCCCGAATCCGGCCGCAGCAGCGCGAACTTCACGGAGCTGCTTCCACAGTTCAACACCAGCGTCCACATGCCCTCATTGTCCCAGGTCTGCGCCGGGGGCCGGTGGAGCGGAATTGACCTCGCCTTGACGTCCAATCCGGGTCAGTCCAGCCAGCCCAGCCCGATCAGCCCAGCCCGATCAGCTCAGCCCGGCCCCTTCAGCGCCGCCGGGTCACGCGCCGGGCCTCGCCGTCGCCCTCCAGATGTTCCAGGCGCAGGATCGGGGCGACGGGCCAGTCGGCATACAGGCCCTCGCCCCACTCGATCACGCTCAGGCGGCTGCCCAGGATCAACGCCTCCAGATCCATCTCGTACAGCTCGGCCACGTCGCGCACGCGGTAGGCGTCGACGTGCAGCACGCTGCCGGCCGGGGTCGGATAGACGTGCATCAGGGCGTAGGTGGGGCTGGTGACGCCCTCCGGGAAGCCCAGCTCGGCCACCAGCCCCTGCGTGAGCGTGGTCTTGCCGGCGCCCAGTTCGCCCTCCAGAAAGAGCAGCGATCCAGGCGGGAGCGCCCCCGCGACCGCCGCGCCGAGTGCCCGCTGGGCCTGCTCGCCGGGCAGCCGCCGCGACTCACCGGGCGCCAGCGGAAAAGGGGAGAGGGACATGCCGCTCAGTATGCCCAAGCCCTCAGGTTCTGCGATCAGGAGTCAGACGGACGGCCGTCCAATTCCCGGCCATCCGCGAGAGCCCCGGATGCACGTCCATCTCCCGAAATCAGTTTTCTCCGCTTCGCAGTTCGGCGAGTTCCGTTGGCTGGACTGCCTCCCGCACCCTTGCAGGATCAGGCGCCGTCGAGCCAGGCGCCGGATTGGGTGTCCAGTGCGTCCCAGTCGGCGGCGCGGGCCAGCCGCCAGTCGCCCCCCGCCGTCCGGCGCGCCGACCACACCTGCGCGGCGTCGGCCATGTCCAGGCGCTGCAGGCCCAGGGTCTGCGCCTGCTCCAGCAGCGCGGTCATGGTGCCCAGCGCCGCGTCGGGCTGGCCTGCCGTCATGCGGCCGCCCTGGATGAGCCAGGAGTGGGCGGGGAGGGGGGGCTGGGATTCCTGGGCCTGAGGGGCGGAAGCCGGGGCCCCGAAGCCGCTCAAGCCGGAGAGCAGGTCGTTGATGGACGTGGCTGCCGGGGCAGGGGTCGGCAGCGGGGCGGCTGCGGCGGGGGCGCTGGGCACGTCCAGGCCGGCCGGCTCACTTCCCCCACCCAGATCGAAAACGTCCAGCAGCCCGCTCAGGGCGTCCTGACCGAACGAGGCGGTCACTTCCTGGGCGGCCCGGTACTCGGCGTGGGCCTCGGCCAGCAGGATCTCGGCGTCCTGCAGGGACTGGGCGTAGCGGGTGCGCGCCTGGATGCTCATGGAGCCCAGGCGGCGCTGGGCGCGCAGGCTGTCGGCCAGGCGGCCCAGCCGCTGGGTGGTCTCGCCGGCCAGATGGCGCACGGCGTCGTACTCGCGGATCACGGTGTCGGCGCGCAGATCGAGGTTCTCACGTTCCTGCGCGGCGGCCCCCATGTGCCGCTCCAGCAGGGCCCACGGCGCACTCAGATCCACCTCCTGCCCGGCCGAGAGCTGGGCCTGGGCCTGGGCCAGCAGCGGCTCCAGCTCGGCCTGGGCGGCCGGCACGTTGCGGGCCGAGCGCTCCAGATCGAGCAGCTCCTGCTGCAGCGCCAGCCGGGTGCCGCCCTCGCCGCCCTCTCCGAGCGCCTCCTGGGTGGCGCGCAATTCACGCAGGGAGTCGGTCGCCAGATTGCCCAGCTCCAGGGTCTGCCGGGTGGCGTCGAGCAGCACCCGCAGGCCCGTGGCCAGCTCGCCGGAGGTGGTGAAGGGCGTGAGCTGCTGCTCCAGCCCGGCGAATTCTCCGCGCTGCTCGGCCAGCAGGGCGTCGCGGCCCAGCTTCAGCTCGCCGCGCCAGCGCTCGACCGCCTCCGTGTCCAGCCCTCCGGCCTGCTGCGCGGCGCGTACCTCGGCGTGGCGGGCCTGCAGCTCCGGCCGGGCGCTCAGCAGCGCGGCGAAATCACGTTCCAGGGTCAGGAGCTGCTGGGCGTTGTGCTCCTGTTCCAGCGCCAGCACGCGGGCCTGCGCTTCGGGGTCGAGCGGGGGGGGCGCGCCGCCGGGCGCACTGACCGTCTGCACCACCGAGGATTCCAGCAGTTTGCGCAGCGAGAAGGTCAGGGTGCGGGCGCGCTCCACCTCGCCGGGCAGCAGGGTGCCCTGGGTCTGCGCCTCGTCGATCTGGCCGATCAGGGTTTCGAGGCGCCGCACCTCGCGGCTGCCCATGCCCTGCACCCGCGTGAAGGCGGCGCGCATCTCGGCCAGATCCTGCGCCTGCTCGACCAGACTCTCCTGCAGCCGGCGCTCCAGCTGCACGATCAGATCCTGCCCCTCCTGCACCAGCGCGCTGACGTCGCGGCCCTGGCCCTCCTCCTGGCGGGCGATGCCCAGCAGCGAGCGCAGGCGCTGGGTCTCCGGCCAGTCGAAGTACAGCGAGAAGCGGCGCGCGCCGTCCTCCAGCGCGCCCAGCGAGGCCGCCGAGACGCTGGGCACGCTGCGCTCCTGGGTGGCCTTCATCAGCTCGTCAAGCACCTCCGAGACGCGCTTTTTGGCCAGTGGGGCGGGCACGGTCAGCTGCAGGCGTTTGAAGACCTCACGCTTGAGGATGTCCTCCAGCGCGGGGCCGTCCAGCTCGGCGGGGGTGGTGCCGCGCGCCTCGGCAGCGTCCTGCAGGATGCGCTCCAGGGCGCGCGGCGAGACCAGGTCGCCGAGCATCTGCACGGGCAGGCGGTGAAGGCCGGGGGACGCGTTCATCACAGATCCTCATCCCATTCCAGGCCGTGCTGGGTGGTGGTTTTGGGCGGCGTGGAACTGCCCAGCAGCCCGAACTGCTGGCACAGGCCCCGGAATCCGAAGGCCAGCAGCCCGATGGCGAGCGCCGAGAGCAGCGCCCCGACCGGCAGCCCGTAGGCGGCCTGGGTCAGCGACAGGTTGCTGAGGCTCCGCAGCGCGCCCAGGTTGGCGAGGTCGCCCAGCGCCCCAAGCAGCCCGAACACGCCCTCCAGGAAGGTGGGCAGCAGCAGCAGCGCCAGCCCGAACAGCACCGCGCGCCAGGACACGTTGCGCGCCCCGAAAGCCAGGTTCAGCAGGTACAGCGGGACGGCCGTCAGCAGGGCCAGCAGGGCGAAGACGAGCACCCGCATCCAGCCGCCGAATCCGCGCGCGACCCCGGCCGACACGGCGTCCAGTCGGCTGGGTGGGCGCCCGGCGGCGACCGCTTCGAGGTTGGCGGCCTGGCTGATCAGCGCCTGGACATCGCTGGGCCGCAGGGCCACGCGGCTCTGGGCGGCGCTCAGGTTGAACACCAGCGCGGTGTAGCCCGGCGCGGTTCGCAGCGAGCCCGGCACCGCCGACAGGGCCTGAACCGCCTCGCCCAGCCGGTCGCGGGCCGAGGCGTTGTCGCCGTGCCCGGCGGCGGCGAGCGCCCGGCCCAGGGCGGCGTAGAGCTGGACGGTTGCGGTCTGGGCGGTGGAAGTCTGGACGCCGCCGACCGGGCCAGTTTCGGCGGGGCCGCTGGCGGCAGGTGGCGAACTCGGCCTGACGGACGCCGGGTCTGAACCGGCCCCCACCTTCAGCGGCGGGGCCTTGCCGGTGGCTGGGCCGGTAGCTGGGCCGGTGGCCGGCTTCGGGAAGCTGGAGGTCTGGGGCTCGCGGGTCAGGCTGGCCGAGAGGTCGCCTGCCCCCTGGCGCAGCGTGGTCAGGGAACGGGTCAGCTCCGGGAGGTTCCCGGCCGTCAGCTGCCGCAGGGCGTCTCCGAACTGCGAGACCTTGAGGCCGCCAGCCGTCCCCGAGTCGGGGAGCGCCGTGAACCAGCCGGTGGCGCGCGCCAGATCGACATAGGCGGCCGTGGACTGCTCGGGCCGGGCGGCCTGCAGCGAGGCCAGCACCCGCCCCGCCGCCGCGCGCTGCAGCCTCCAGGCCACCCGTTCCAGTTGCCCGGTCTGGCCCTCTTTCAGCGCTGCGCGGGCGCCGTCGCCGCTCAGGCCGTATTCGCGGGTCAGCAGCTCGAGCTGCGCTCCGGGGCCCGGCGTGCCGGAGATCAGCTGGCTCAGCGTCTGGTCGTACAGCGCCTTGCGCATCAGGCCGCGGCCCAGCAGCACCTGGGCCTCGAGTTCGGCGGGTGTGCGCCCCAGCGCGGCCCGGGCGCCAGTCAGGGCGTCCTGCAGGCCGGAGCTCAGCTGGCGGTTGCGCAGGGTCGGCCTGAGCTGGTCGAAGGCGACCTGCGCGGCGTTCAACTGGGCCAGGGCGGCCTGCGCCGAGCCGGCACGGGCCCGCACCGCGCCGTCCAGCGCCCCCGAGAGTTGCCGGTAGGCCCCCAGATCCTGGGCTCCGGCCGTGCTGGCGAACAGGCCGGCGGCCAGGATCAGCGCCCGGGCGTTCACGCCGCCACCTTCAACTGCTGTAGTTCCACAAGTAACCGCCCCACGTTGGATTGAGAATTCACCACGACCGCGACGCAGTGTGCCCCCAGCGGCCGCACACAGACGGTTCGGCCGCCCAGCTCGGCCGACATCAGCCGCAGCGCGCGGTTCTGGAAGAGCAGGGCGCTGGCCGCGATCACCGAGCCCAGCCCGGCCGCCTCGCGGATCGCCCGGACGCGCAGCACCTCGCCACTGGCCCGGCAGACCATCACGCCCTGCACGCCGCTGAGCCGGCCCAGATCCTGCAGCAGCTCCTCCTGACCCAGCGGGGTCTCCAGGTCGTAGGCCCGGCCCCCCACCGAGAGCGCGAAATCCGGGTCGTCGAACTCGAAGTCGTCCTCGCCCAGGCTCAGGCCGTCCCAGCTGGTCGCGGTCGCGTCCGAGTGCTCCTCCCAGGACGCCGACGGCCCCAGGTGGGTGAAGAGCGTGGGCGCCTTGGGATACTGGGCTTCGAGCTGGCGGGAGAGGCCCAGCAGTTCCTGGCGGGCCTGCGTCACCGGCAGCACCGTCGACAGGCGCTGGAGCAGCGGCCCGGCGATCAGGCGCTGGACATCCTGGGCGGTGACCGTCTCTGCGCCGAGCTGCTGGTCACGCAGGGTGGTACGCAGCATACTTTCGGCAGCGCGCTCCGAAACGACCCGGCTCAGGGCGCGCACAGTCATGGAATAGACGGCATTGGTCATCAGATACCTCTGAGCAGTATAGGAAGCCCCCGCTTACACTTTTGTCTCACCACCTGCGCGCCTGGATCGCGTGCGGGCAGTGCCCGCTGCAGGCGGCAGGGGCCCCGCGGCCCTCTGGTATACTCCCGTCTGCCTGCCGCGCAGGAGAGACAGGCGCCGGCACTCGTAGCTCAGCTGGATAGAGCGGCCCCCTCCTAAGGGGCAGGCCCCGCGTTCGAATCGCGGCGAGTGCACCAGAAAAAACCCCGCCTGGCGCGGGGTTTGTGTTTTGGCCGCTCGGGTCGAAATGAGTGGCGTGACCAACGCGTGGCCAATACGGGCGTGGATGTCCGGCTATGTCCGGGGATCAGGGCACCGAAGTGAACTGAAAAAACCGCCCCCGGCACGTCCTTTTCGGCACGTCCGTAGGCCAGCGTAGACGTCCGTAGATGGATCCGGGGTTTTCTCAAGGTGCGCGCCCTTGACGGTGCCGAGGTGATGACCGGGCAGCGCTTCGGTCTGCGGATCGGGGCCGAGGGCGTCAGCACCCTGAAGGACGCGCCCATCACGCTGGACGGCAAGCCCGTCGGGGGGCTGGTACACACGGCGCTCAACGACGCCAGCGTGGAATGGATGCTACGCGGTGCCAGCGTGCCGACCGGGCTGTACGAGCTCAAAATCAACTTCACCAGACGGGGTCGGCGCCACCTCCCCTCGGTCTGGGCGTGCTCGAGAGGGGCCACGTTGCTCGGCACGAGTGGGAGAACCGGGCCAGGTCTCTCGAACCCGGCCCAGTGCGTCAACGCGCCAGAGCGTCATCCTCTCATCGGTCGCATCCCGGCAGCGAGCCCGACCAGCACCCACTTCACGGCGTGCAGCTCACGCGGTTGTTGGCTGGGTCTTCTTTGATAAGGCGGCACAGGGCTGTGGTCTCCAGCGGGTATGCCCGTGGTAAGGCGTATCCGCGCCTGTCCATGAACTGGCGCAACTGCTGTGGGTAGTCGGTGATGATGCCGTCCACGCCCGCGTCCATCAGGGCGCCCCACGTGCGCTCGTCATCGACCGTCCAGGGGATGACCTTCATTCCCGCAGCGTGCGCCTCCCTGACCAGTTCAGGGGTGGTGAAGGCCAGGTATCCCGGGTCGCCTACCTGAGCGTTCTGCGGATCGCCGTGCACGGGCGAAAGTGCGGACGCCCCAAAAGATTTGGCCGCCGCCACGTACCTGCTTTGCAGGGTGACGCCGGCGAAGTCATCGATATCCAGCCCGCCCAGCCACGGCGATGGGCCCGGTTGTCCCATCTGCAGGAACTGCTGCCCGTTGGTCAGGGCCACCACCGGCAATGTGGGCTTGAGCTGCCTGACCAGCATCAGCGCTCCCCAGTCGAAGCTCTGCAGCGTGACCTGAGATTCGAGGCCCGACGCGGTGATCTCGCCCAGCACCGCCCGGACGAAGACGTCACGGGGGGCGGTTTCACTCGGGGCGCCCGCCTCCACCTTGGTCTCGATGTTCATCTTTACCCCGGTGGCGCCCGCGACCTTGACCAGCCTGAAGACGTCCCTGAGTTCCGGCATGGTGATGCCGGGCACCAGACGCTGGGTGGGGTGGTTGTTCAGTCGCAGGCTGCCGCAGTCGAGGGTCTTGATCTGGGCCAGGGTCAGGTTGACGATGAACTTGCCGACGTACGGATAATCGGGATCGGCGGGCACGACCGGCGCGGTGTCCCTGCACTTCTGGTCGCTGATCTTGCGGTCGTGCGTCACGACGACCTTGCCGTCTTTCGTGACCTGCGTGTCCAGCTCAAGCGTGGTGACACCGATTGCCAGACCGTTCGCGAAGCTGGCCAGCGTGCTTTCCGACACGTGCCCCAGGCCCCCGCGGTGACCTTGCAGATCGAAAGCTGGACGAGGCTCGACCACTGGCGTGAAGCCGGAGGTGCAGGCCGTGAGAGCGAGAACCGACAGGGTGCCCACCAGACGCAGAGTGTTCGCCATACCTCCCATGGTGGCGGCGCCGCGTCAAGCCTGAGTCACGGCTGGGACGGGATTTTCGGTGGACTGCAGGTCAGGGTTGTGTCAACGCTTGTGGCCGGGTGTTGTCATACGGACTGCCGCTCCATTCCGTCACACCCAGGAGAGCACTGGATGTTCCTCTCCTGCGGAGCTCTGCGAGTCCCTCCGCCCCGGATTGATTCCGAACACAGAACGGATGGCATTCGGAACCCGTATCACAGGGGGCATGAAGGGTTCTCTGTACTGCCGGGAACCTGAGCGACTTCGCCCATACCCTCTGTCTTCCAGCCACTCTCCGACCGCGGAGTTCGCCCTAAGTGTGGTGTAAGTGGGCTGAGGAAGTTGGGCATGGATTTTCACCTACCGGAATCTTCCGGGCGACCTGCCCCTCCGGTTCTCCAGGCTCACAGCCCAGTTCCGGACGCCCAGACCGCTGACTCCCGAAGTGGGTGGCACGGACTCAGGGGGGTCACAGCAGGGCGGGCGGCCTCGCCTGCTTATGGCAACACCACCGTGGATGTCCCCGAGGACACCAGATGCCCGAGTTCAAAGCGTTCACCGCGCTGAGGCAGAAGGACAGGGACTCCCCGGACGAGCATGCTCTCCGGGTACCGGCTGTGAATGGGTACCATCAGCCGGGGAGCGATGGCGGCGACCAGGGCGCGGACATCCTCAGGCGACGCATGTCCTCCAGACCGCAGGGGAAGGTAGTCCATCCCCAGCTCCCGCAGCCAGGCCATCATCCCAGACCAGGCTGGGTCGTACTCGCCCAGCGGACTTCCATCACTGTGAACGAATACGCCTCCCGGCCGCGAGAGGCACAGCGCGAGCCGGGGGAAGTCCTCAAGGCGAAGCTCGGTCAGGTACCCCGAGGCATCGGCGGCCACATCCTGCCAGTCGGCGTGGTCGGAGAGTACCCGCACGCTGGCCGGGTCGAGGGAATGCAGACCACAGGTGCCCTGGAGCAGCGCATACGTCTCCGGGTGCACGGCGAGTTGCCGGCCGTGGGCGGCCGCCACGGCGGCGAAGGCGGCCACCCGCTCGACGTTCCTGGGATAAAAGCTCACGGCGACCAGGCCACTGGCGTGCTGGGTCAGGACGTGGTCGAGTCGTTCCGGAAGCTCGCCCTCGGGGATCGGCTCGGGGTGGCGTGCCGGCTGGCCAGCCGGGCCGAAGCGGGTGCCCTCGGTCAGCAGCAGATCCACGCCCCGCGACGAGCACGCCTCGATGAACGCGTCCATGCGCTGCGGATGAAGGCCGTGACGTCGCCAGTCACCGGTATACGCGACCGTCCCGCCCCCCGTCTCGACCAGCAGGCCGGCGCTGCCGGGTAGATCGTGGTCACCGGGCAGCACGGTGGCCTGCATGGAGCCCACGGCGAACTGCCCACCGTCCGGGTGTCCGGTGAGACGCGCGCCCGGAGGTGGCGTGAGTCCGCCCTGGTACAGTCCCCCCAGCAGTGTCCGGGTGTCCTCGTGCACATGCACGGGAACCTCGGCCGCCACGTTCTGCAGCAGGCCCATGTGATCCTGGTGGGCGTGGCTGACGAACGCGGCCAGGTGACCGAAGGACTCGGTGACTGGCCAGTCTCCACCCTGCGCCGCCCACGCGAGATCCTGCTCGTGCACCCCGCTGAACAGGCCCCGGACAGGCGGCGCATTGCGGGTTCGCACGTGCAATGCGGCCTCTGTTTCCCGGACTGGAGGTAGGTCAGTGGCCGACAGGTTTTCAGCGGGGTCGTATTTCAACCCCAGATCGAACACCAGCGCGCTGTCGCCCTCGCTGATCAGAATGTGCGTGCCGCCGATGGTACGCATGCCGTTGTAGAAGGTGATCCTGGCAGTCCGGTCTGGGTTCATCTGGGGTGCAGCGTAGGAGGCCAGGGTCAAGGGGCCGTCAACGGGCGAAGGGATCGCTGGCCGCCGGATTTTCCCTCACCACACCTGACCTGATAGGAGGCTGATCTGGTCGGCCTAGCCTCGGGCATGCTGTTCGCCTTCGACCTCGACGGAACCATCATCACCAGAAACGATGAGCTGCCCGCGCCCACCCGCGCGGCCATCCTCGCCCTCCGGAACGCCGGGCATCAGGTCACGGTGATTACCGGACGCCACCACACGGGCGCCCAGCAGGCGCTCGCGGGTCTGGAGGTGAGCCGGCACTTCGGCACCTGCAACGGCGCGCGGGTTCACGCAGATGGCGACGACCATCATCTGGAGCGCCATCTGGACGGCGAGGTGGTGTCGTATCTGCTGGAGCGCTTCACCCCGGACAGCGCCCAGAACAGCGCCCAGTTCTTCCTGTCGACCCGCGACCGGATGTATGTCCGTGATCCCGCACATGAACGCTGGGATCGTGCCCGCCAGGACGGCCGGGAGCTGTGGACGCCCGCCGAGTATGGGGGCGAGGGCGCCCACAAGTTCATCCTGATGAGCGACCAGGCCGCCGGCCTGGCGACGGAGCTCTCCCGGCGCTTTCCCGAGAACGCCTACTACCTGTGGGAGCACAACTACCTGGAAGTGGTGGCGGCCGGAGCCGACAAGGGCCGGGCCCTGCAGCGGATCGCGGCCCACTACGGCATCGCGCAGTCGGACACCGTCGCCTTCGGCGATGGCCCCAACGACCTGGAAATGCTGTCCTGGGCGGGCCGGTCTATCGGCGTGGGAACGCTCGCCCCCGGGGTGGCTGAGCTCATCGACGATCATGTGCCCGGCCCCGAAGAACTGGGTGTGGCCCGCTGGCTTCAGCGGTATGTGCCCCTCTGATACGGATTCCGGTTCAACCCGTTATAGATAACGGGTTGAACCCGACCGAAGGGAGAAGGAAAAAGTACGGATGTCCGGAAATGGACGGAATCCGGATGAGCGGGGGGAAAGCCCCGGGCGTCAGCAGGCGGTCAGCGGGTGCGGCCTGACCTCGATGCCCTCCCTGTCCAGGCGGGGCGGGCCTGACCTGAGTGGCGGCCAGGAGGGGGGTTTTATCAGTTCGCTGTGATTGACAGGTCGCTGACTCCCGGTCGTTAGGTTCACGGCGGAGGTACGAGTGATCAAGACGCAAACACTACCCCGTGCCACCCGACCGGCGCGGTCAGAAGGGGGGCTCCACCTGTTGGGCGCCGCTCCCTACATCCTGCCCGCGCTGGTGGTCTTCGCCGTCTTCACGTACTATCCGCTGGGCCGGGTGATGTACCTGAGTCTCACGGACGCCGACATGCTCCAGCCGCGCCCCAATCTCGTCGGTCTGCAGAACTACTCCGCGATGTTCGCCAACCCGGAGTTCTGGCGGAGCATGACCGTCACCGCCATCTTCGCGCTGAGCGTGACCTTCCTGGAGGTAGCCCTGGGCATGGCGCTGGCCTTCCTGATGAACGCGCCGACCCGGCTGCAGCGCCTGCTGCGCGGGGCTGTTTTTACCCCGGTGGTGGTGTCCATCGCGGCCACGGCGGTGGTGTGGAACTACCTGCTCAGTCCGGCCTCCGGCCCGGTGAATCAGGCGCTCGGCGCGGTCGGCCTGCCGGGCCCGGGCTGGCTCAGCGACCCCAACACGGCGCTGGCCTCCGTGATCCTGGTCGCCACCTGGAAGGGCGTGGGTCTGCCGGCCGTGCTCTTCCTGTCGGGCCTGCAGGCCATTCCCCGCGAACTCGAGGAAGCGGCCGTGATCGACGGCGCCACCCGCGCCCAGGTGGCCGGGCGGGTCACCATCCCCCTGCTCGCCCCGACGACCATGGTGGTGTTCTTCATCTCGCTGGTCGGCACCTTCCAGTCCTACGGTCTGGTGCTGCTGCTGACCGGGGGCGGCCCGGCCGGCAGCACCAACCTGCTGGGCTACTACATCTACCAGAACGCCTTCTCCTTCTTCCAGATGGGCTTCGCCAGTGCGCTGTCGGTCGCGCTGTTCCTGCTCCTGCTGGGACTGGGGCTGCTGCAGCTGAAGCTCTCGGAACGCCGGGTGCACTACCAGTGAAGCCGCGTCAGGGAGTCCGCCTGGGCCAGGAACTGCTGTCGCTGCTCGTCAGCCTCGCTTTCCTGATGCCCCTGATCTGGATGGTGCTCGCCGCCTTCAAGGGCCAGAAGGAGGTGTTCGTCGGTGGCCTGCTGCCGGACACCTGGGTCTGGGAAAATTTCGTGGAGGCGTGGAAGGCCGCCCCCTTCGCGCAGTATCTGCTGAACTCCACCCTGATCTCGGTGGCGACCACCGCCTCGGTGCTGCTGACCAGCGCGCTCGCCGCCTTCGCGTTCGCCCGCATGACCTTCCCCGGCAAACATGCGCTGTTCATCCTGACGCTGGGCACCCTGATGATTCCGGGCGACGTGCTGCTCATCCCGAATTTCATCACCATCAAGCAGTTCGGCTGGGTGAACTCCTATCAGGCGCTGATCGTTCCCTTCACGGCCAGCGCCTTCGGCATCTTCCTGCTGCGCCAGGCCTTCCTCCGCACGCCGGTCGAGTTCGAGGAGGCCGCGAAGATCGACGGCGCCAGCACCGCGCAGTTCCTCTTCCGCATCCTGTTGCCCGTCAATGCCCCCGCCGTGAGCGCCCTGGGCGTCCTGACCTTCCTGGCGTCGTGGAACGCCCTGGTCTGGCCCCTGGTCGCCACCAACCGGGACAGCTACCGCACCGTTCAGGTCGGCCTGGCCAGCTTCTCGAACCTGGAGGGCAGCAACATCCCCGTCGTGATGGCCGCCACCGTGATCGTGGTGCTTCCGGTGCTGATCATCTATGCCCTGGCCCAGAAGTGGTTTATCGAGAGCGCGGCGGCCAGCGGCGTCAAGGGCTGAGCAGCCTTCTCCTGCGCGCCCGATAGCGCCACCCCTCCAGCCCCGTCATGACCCTACCTGCCAGTTTCCCGTTCCGGGCCAGACCAGTTCCAGGCCAGACCAGTTCCGGCTCAGACCCCTGCCCGGCACGCACGTCCGCACCCCACGGCCCCCCGCCCTCTCTCCCCACCGAGGTTCCGATGACCCGTACCCTGCTCTCCCTGTCCACCCTGCTGCTGCTCTCCTCCGCGTCCGCCAAGACCGAGGTCACCTTCCTGTACGGACTCGGCGGCGAGCTGGGCAAGGCCGTCGAGTCGATGGTCGCCGACTTCAACGCCGCGCAGGGCGACGTGACCGTGCGCACCGAGTTCGGCAACAACTATGAGGGCGTGGTGCAAAAGGCCCTGGCTGGCATCGCCGCCGGTCAGCCCGCCGCCGACATCCTTCACCTGGAAGTCGCGTATGTCCCCCGCCTCGCGGCCTCGGGCGCCCTGGTCGACGTCTCTGACCTTCCCGGCTTCAAGAAGAGCTTCGACGCCTTCTGGGGGGTCTTCCGGGCCCAGGTCAGCCGCCCCGACAAGGCGGTCTACAGCATGCCGTGGAACAACTCCAACCCGGTGATGTACTTCAACCCCGTCCTGCTCAAGAAAGCCGGGCTCAGCGCACCGCCGCGCACCTATCCGGAACTGCGTGAGGCCGCCAAGAAGATCACGGCCGCCACCGGGGTGCCCGCCATCGCCCTCTCCAGCTTTCCCTGGGTGCTGGAAGGGGCCATCTGGAGCAACGGCGGGGAGATGGTCAAGGGCGGGCGTCTGGCCCTCGATCAGCCCGCCGCCCGGGAGGTCATCACCCAGTGGGCCGGCTTCTTCAGGGACGGCTCGGCCGTGCTGCAGGGCCCCAACACCAACGCGGATTTCGCGGCCGGCAAGGTGGCGATGGTGATGAACAGCGTGGCCACCCGGCCCTCCTACAAGGCGAGTGTGCCGTTCAAGTTCGGCACGGCGCCCCTGCCCTTCTTCAAGAAGCCGGTCGTTCCGGTGGGGGGCGCGACCCTGGCGATCAGCAAGAACATCCCGGCCGACCGGCAGAAGGCCGCCTGGGCCTTCATCACCTGGCTGTCGCAGCCGGAGCAGCAGTTCAAGTGGATCAAGATGAGCAACTACGTGCCCATCACCCTGACGACGGCGAACCTGCCCGCCTTCAAGAAGTACATCGCGACCGACCGGGGGCTGGGCGTGGGCATCCAGCAGCTGCCCTACTCCCGGCCCCGGCCCAGCACCACCGGCTACGTGCAGGGCACCCAGGAGATCATCAAGTCCCTCGACAAGATCTTCGTGCAGAACGCGCCCATCGACGCGACCCTGAAGGATCTGGTGGAACGCACCGCGCCCCTGTTCAAAGACACGCAGTAATACCAACTCCGATTGAAGCCCGCACATGTGTGGGCTTCAATCCGACCGGACTTGCAAAGCTGCGCAGCAGAGGGAGAAGGAGAAAGTACGGATTCCGGGAGCGGGCAAGCGTCGCCAGCGGCGCTGTCCTGCCCGAGAAGATGGACGTGCATCCGGTGCCGTCCCGGATGTACGGGAATTGGACGGAATCCGTATAAGCCCTGGGGTGAGGCCCGCACCCAGGCCGGAGTCAGCGGCTGGGTGCGGTCGCCCCCTGGAGCGGGAGGACAACGATGATCACGGTGCCCACCGGGGAAGACCTGATGCTGGACGTGGAGGGTCAGGTTTCACCCCATCCGCGCGTCCATTACCTGCATCACGAGTTCGAAGTTCCAGCCGGCGTCTCCGGGCTGAGCGTGACCCTGCAGTTTCACAAGGAGCGGCAGTGCCAGCTGTTCCTGTCGCTGTTCGGCCCGGCGGGCTACCGGGGCACCCGCATGAATCCCGGTGCGCTGGGAGACGTGGTGCTGGAGCTGGAGCTGGGGGCAGGCTCGGCGTCCCCGGGCGCCCTGCCCGGGCAGATTGAGGCCGGCCTCTGGCGCGCACAGATCGATGTGGAATACACCGAGGAGACGACCGAATACCGGCTGACGGCCCGGGCGCAGGCCGGCGGGCCCGAGGCAAAAACACCCCAGGCAGAAACAGAGGTGGCGCCCAGGCGAGCGTCCACCAACGGGCGGCCCGGAGCCGGCTGGTATCGGGGAGAACTCCACGCGCATACCCATCACAGCGACGGCAAGGTCAGCGTCAGCGCTCTCGCGGGGGCGGCCCGGCGCTATGGACTCGATTTCCTGGCCCTGACCGACCACTTTACGGTGGCCGGCTGGCCGGAGCTGGAGGCTGAGGCGGGAAGCGACCTCGCCGTGCTGCGCTCGACCGAACTGACCGGGCACCGTGGCCACGCCAACCTGCATGGCCTGAGCGCCTGGGTCGATCCCTTCGTGGATGACCCTGACCGGGCCTGGGACATCAACGCGGTCGCCCACGAGGTTCATGCCCAGGGTGGACTCTTCGGCGTCAACCACGCCTTCTCGAACCGGCTGGGGTGGCGATACCACGAGTTCGACTGGTCGCTGTGCGACGTGTTCGAGATCTACCACCACCTCGAAGGTGCCAACAACGCAGCTCAGCTCAGCTTCTGGGATGGCCTGCTGCGGGCCGGCCACCGCATCACCGGCGTGGCCGGCACCGACTCGCACGATCCGCACGCGGGGCGCCACCGCCTGGGTCAGGTGGTGACCGTCCTGGGCGCCGCCGACCTCGACCCGCCGGGTCTGATCGGCGCCCTGAAAGCCGGCCGCGCCTACGTCTCGCTCGGGCCGGGCCTCCGCTTCAGCGCCGAGGCGGATTCCCTGAGGGTCGAGATGGGCGGTACCCTCCCCGTCTCGGACACGGTCACCCTCCACGTCGGCCTGGCGGGCTTGGCCTTCCCGGTGAGGGTGTTCGTGATCAAGAACGGGCTGTATCACGCCCACCTCGACCTTGGGGCGGGCGAGGCCAACACCGAGCTGGAGTTCACGGACTCGCAGCCGGTGCCCGGCTATTACCGCATCGAGGTCTACGCCCGCCCCGCTCAGAGTGAATTCTCGGGCGGACGGGACTGGCAGAACACCCTGCTGCTGTCCAACCCTATCTACATCGGAGAGAGACCATGACCACCCTGCATCCCACTGCGTTGTCCATCCCGCCCGTGCCGGCCCTGCCGCTGCTCGGTGCGGCCATGCCCTCGTCCGCTCTCCCGTCCCAGCGCGACTGGCTCCAGGCCGGCCGCGACCTCGAACTTCAGGACGCCGTCTCCCACCTCGTCCTGGACGCCGACTGGCAGGCGCATGCCGCCCGCATCAGGGCGGATCTCGGTGAATACCCTGGCCGCCTCGGGATTCACGGGCCGTTCTGGGGTCTGACGGTCATGGCGAGTGATCCGGCCGTGAGGGCCGTCACGGTGGCGCGGCTGCAGCGGGGACTGGAGTTCGCGGCCGCACTGGGCGCCACCCATATGGTCATCCACAGCCCTTTCGACTTCTTTGGACATCCCCTGGTGGCCCACACCTCCAGCACCGGCCTGGGCGACCAGATCGGCGTGGTACACGACACCCTGAGAGAGGTCGTGGCTCTGGCGCAGAGCGTGGGCTGCACGCTGATGATGGAAAACATCCGCGACCTGAACCCCGCGCCGCTGCTGGCCCTGGTGCGCTCGTTCGGCAGCGAGTCCGTCCGGGTGAGCATCGATGTCGGGCATGCCCACCTGATGCAGTCCAGGGGCGGGCCGTCCCCCGATCACTGGATCGTGGAGGCGGGCGAGTTGCTGGGCCACCTTCATCTCCAGGACAACGACGGCATGCTGGATCGCCACTGGCGGCCCGGGCAGGGCACCATTCACTGGCCCGCCGTGTTCCGTGCCCTGCGGGACGTCGGCGGTGAGCCCCGGCTCATCCTGGAAATTCCACCGGGCGAGATCGAAGCGGGGATCCGGTTTCTCTCCAAGGCGGATCTGGCCCGTTAAGTCCCCCGCCGCTCCCATGGCGAGTTTCCGGAAGGTTGCCGGAATCTCTCTATTCCTGCTGCGACGCACACCCTGCTGCACGACCTGCAGCCCTTCAGAGAGAAGCAGGATCAGGCGTTCGAGGCTGGCAAGATCACGCAGTTTGCAATCCTCCAGGCCCAACAAACCACTGCCGTCATCATCCCTCCACACTCCATGAGCGACCCAGCGTCCTGCAGCGCGTGGACGGTCAGCGAATTGACCTCATACGGAATCCGTCCTCGGTTCTTCTCCAGCCGGATGGAACCCGCATCTCTGCAGAATTCAATCGGAGTCCGTAGCACCAGGCGCCAGCCCGGCCGAGACCACGTCGAAGCGGTCGCCGGCGCGGTGTTCCAGCAGCACCTGGGCAACCGGGGAGCAGCCAGCCTGACTGTCAGCCCACTCCCTGAAGGGGTTGAAGGGGAGGATGGATGCTACGCAAAAACCTTCCATGTTCCCGAAGCTCTCTCCATGTTGACCCGTGGGTGAGGCGTCCTCCCACGCGCCTTCCCCGGAGCTGAGGCGTGACCAACGCGTGACGAACACGAGCATGCATGTCCGTCTCCGTCCGAAGATCGGCGCAACGAAGTGATCTGAAAAAACTGTCTCCGACACGTTCTTTTTGCCGCATCTGTAGACCAGCGTAGACGTCCGTAGAGGTGGCCGGGGCTTTCTTCTGGCACGAAAAACCCCGCTGCTATGCGGGGTTTGTTGTTTGGCGCCGCGACACTGCTGGATCAGGAACTGCCGAGCGTTCAGGCTCCCTGGGTGCGCGAGGGGACGCCGGGGTAAGCCCGGTCGCCCCCTGCCCAACGCCGGCTTACAGCGCCGCCCTGACCACCTTCACCACGTTCTCCACGCTGAAGCCGAACTTCTCGAAGAGGGTGGCGGCCGGGGCCGAGGCGCCGAAGGTGTCCATGCCGATTACCGGGCCGCCCTGCGTCCACTCGTACCAGGGGCCCTTGCTGGCGGCCTCGATGGCCACCCTCTTCACGCCGGGCGTGAGCACCGAGTCGCGGTAGGCCTGATCCTGGGCGCGGAACACTTCCATGCAGGGCATCGAGACCACCCGCGTCCGGGTGCCCTCGGCGTTCAGCGCCGTGGCGGCCTCGATGGCCAGACTGACCTCGCTGCCCGAGGCGATCAGGATGACCTGGGCGTTCCCACCCTCGGCGTCCTGGACGACGTAGGCGCCCTTCTTCACGCCGGCGTGGTTGCGCGGCAGGATGGGCAGATCCTGGCGCGAGAGGGCGATGGCGGTGGGGCCCTTGTCGTACTCCAGGGCCATCTGCCACGCGGCGGCCGTCTCGTTGGCGTCGGCGGGCCGGATCACGTGGGCGCCGGGCACCGCGCGCAGCATGGCGAGCTGGTCGATGGGCTGGTGGGTCGGGCCGTCCTCGCCCAGGCCGATCGAGTCGTGCGTGAGGACGTAGGTCACGGGCTGCATCTGGATGGCGCTGAGGCGGAACGCCGGCTTCAGGTAGTCCGCGAAGACCAGGAAGGTGCCCACGAGCGGGCGCAGGCCGCCGTAGAGGCTCAGGCCGTTGCCGGCGGCGGCCATCCCGAACTCGCGCACCCCGAACAGCACGTTGCGGCCCGCGTAGTCGCCGGGCTGGATCTCGCCGCCGTCCTTGATGGTCGTCTTGGTGCTGCCCGACAGGTCCGCGCTGCCGCCCATCAGACCGGGCACCACCTTCGCCAGCGCGTTGATCACCTCGCCCGAGGCGTTGCGGGTCGCCACCGCCTTGCCGCCGACCTCGTAACTGGGCAGCAGTTCCGAGAGGGTGGCGGGCAGGTCGCGGGCCAGCAGGGCGTCCACTTCCTGGCCCAGTTCGGGGTGGGCGGCGCGGTAGCCGTCCATCATCGTGTTCCAGTCGGCCTCCAGCGCCGCGCCGCGCCCGGTGGCGTCCATGTGGGCGCGCACCTCGTCCGGCACGGTGAAGGGCGGGTACTCCCAGCCCAGGGCCTGCTTGGTCTCGGCCACGCCTTCTGCGCCCAGCGGCTCGCCGTGGGCCTTGGAGGTGCCGGCGCGTGGGCTGCCGAAGCCGATGACCGTGCGCACCTGGATCAGCGTGGGCTGCGCCGTGTTGGCCTTCGCCTGGGTAATGGCGCGGCGGATCTCGTCCAGGTCGGTGCCGTCCCCCACCTTCAGCACCTCCCAGCCGTAGGCGCGGTAGCGCGCGGCGGTGTCCTCGGACTCGGCCTTGCTCGTGGCGGTGTCGAGCTGCACCTGATTGTCGTCGTGCAGCCAGATCAGCTTGCCCAGCCCCAGGTGCCCGGCCAGCGCCGCCGACTCGTGGTTCACGCCCTCCTGCAGGTCGCCGTCGCCCAGGATGGAGTAGACGTGGTTGTCGAAGATGGGGAAGCCGTCTTTGTTGTAGCGCGCGGCCAGGTGCGCCTCGGCCAGCGCCATACCGACCGTCATCGCGGCGCCCTGGCCGAGCGGGCCGGTGGTGGCGTCCAGGCCGGGCGTGTGGAAGAACTCCGGGTGGCCGGGGGTCTTGGAGCCCCACTGGCGGAAGTTCCTGAGTTCCTGTAGCGGCATGTCGTAGCCGGTCAGGTGCAGCAGCGAGTAGATCAGCATCGAGGCGTGCCCGGCCGACAGCACGAAGCGGTCGCGCCCGGCCCACTCGGCGTGCTTCGGGTTGAAGCGCAGGAACTCCTGCCACACCACGTAGGCCATGGGCGCGGCGCCCAGCGGCGCCCCCGGATGCCCGGAGTTGGCGGCCTGCACGCCATCGATGGACAGCGTGCGAATGGTGTTGATGCTCAGCTGCGCGACGTCATTTGCCATGCCCCATCCTAGCGCGGGGGGAGATGGTGTACACAGTACACTTATAGATCAGGCCTTTAGGGAGGCCTGGATTCGGCACCCGGAAGTGTACAGAAACAGAGGCTGTGCGGCCCCTGCCCGGACTCCAGTGGCGCGGCTCAGGACAGTGGTGCAGCCCCAGGGACAGCGTTGTCCGCGTCCAGCCCCTCGTCCAGCAGCACGGCCTCCAGGGCGGCGCGCAGGTCGTCGCCCCTGATCCCGGCGGCCCGCAGGTCGCGGGTGTGCCGCTGCCAGCCCTGCAGGGCCGAGCGCTGCTCAAGCGACCCCTGCCACGCCCCGGCCGCGACCACCGTGCCCGCCCCCGCCCGGCTGACGGTCAGGCCGTCGCGGCCCAGCGCGGCGTAGGCCTTGGCGACCGTGTTCGGCGCCAGGGCCAGCGCCGCCGCCAGGCTCCGCACGGGCGGCAGGGCGTCTCCGGGACGCAGGCTGCCCCCTTCGATCAGCCGGGTCAGCGCCCGGCGAAGCTGGGCCGAGGCCGGCACGTGGCTGCCCGGGTCGAGGCTGCCCAGTTCGAGGCTGCTTTTCAGGGCGTCCATCACTGCGGCGTCGGGGGTCATGGTGGCCTGACCATCGGCGCTGCGCGGCCGGGTGTCAAGGGTGGAGCCGCAGGGGCCCCTTCCATGGCGCGCCCCCACCACAGGGGATGGGGGCGCGGACTGCTGGCTGGGTTGGGGCTTCTCAGTCCCTCCGGGCTGGCCTTCGAACACACCACGGCGTTCCCGTTCCGGTATCAGCATAATACGCCCCGTGCGTAATGCTGTCAAGGCTATCTGTGAATGGAGCATGAGTATGAATAGCCGGGCCTCTCGACATTCACCGCCCTGCCCGTTGCCCGCGCTCCGGCAGCCGGGCGCATATGCGGCGATCAGCCATCTGGCTTAAAGCCCCGGTTCGCCTGGGTCTGCCCGCTGGGTCACCATAGGGCCATGCCTGATTCCCTGCCGACCCTCGAGGACACGCCCTTCACGCTACGCCCCTTCCAGAATGCCGACGCCGACGCCGTGGCCAGGCTGGTCACGCAGGGGGTGCGCGGGCACTGGACTTACCGCCCCGAGCAGTTCAGGGTGTCCGCCGATCCACTGCGGCGCCGGCTGGTGGCCGTCCGTGGCCCCGAGGTCGTGGCGACCGCTCAGCTGTCGCCCTTCGGGGACGCCACTCCGGACGCCCTGCGCCTCGATCTGGCGGGTGACGGCGAGGCGTTCACGCCGCTGTACCTGGCCTTCCTCGCCGCCCTGCCGGAGCGCTTCGCGCGCCTGCTGGGCGTGACCCGCGAGGATTTCGGCGAGCAGATGGACTTCTTCCACGCGGCCGGCTTCCGCAACGCCTGGCAGTCGTGGGGCGCCCACCTCGACCTGCCGGGCTTCGACCCGGCCCGCTTCCAGCCCCGGGAGGAACGGCTCTTTCTGGCCGGCTACGAGATGTCGCGGCTCGATCCGGAGGCGCCAGCTGCCGACTGGGACGCTGTGTACGCGCTCTTCTTGCAGGGCGTGGCCGACGCGCCGCGCAATCCCACCACCACCTCCGACCCCCGAACCCGCGAAGACCTGCGTTCCATCATCTGCCAGGAGGAGGCGGCGTTCGTCACCCGCTGGCGTGGGCAGATCGTGGCCCTGACCCGCCTGACTCCGGATGGCGATGAGGTCGAGAGCGAGGGCACCGTCACCGAGCGGGGACACCGCTCACGCGGGCTCGCCACCGCCCTGAAAGCCCACGCGCTGGCCTGGGCGAAGGCCGAGGGCTTCACGCACGCGGGCACGGGCGGCACGGTGCTGAACCTGCCCATGCTGCGCGTGAACGCTCGCCTGGGGTACGTTCCCGAACGCCTGTGGATCACCTGGGAACAGCGCCTGACCCTGCCCCGGCGCTGACCGGGGGGCACGCCGAGAGGCCCTCGACGTTCCTGAAGCATTTGTCGAAAGAGCGGTTCACTTTTGACCGAACGGAGTGAGTGGATTGAATGGAGTCTTTGGGGCTTGCAAAGCTGCGAAGCAGAGAATGGAAGCATCAGACGCAGTTTGGCTGAGGCTGTCATTCGGATAAATGCTCTCAAAGCGGGCCTTCTGAAAGAAATGTGCAGGACTTCCGGCTCTAGCATGGGGTATGCCGGTGGCCGTTCCGCCCGAGCAGCACCTGGATCTCACACGCCGCAGGGGCTATCTGTTCGGCTGTCTGGGCGCCGCCGTCGCCTACGGCGTGCTGAGCATCGACGGGTGGGCGGCCGGGGACTGGCGGCCGCTGGTCGGGATGGCGGTCTGTAGCCTGCTCATCCTGACCGTGCTTGACCGCCGGATCACCCTGCAGCGCCTCGACGGGCTGCTGGGCCTGGCCTCGGACTTCGGGGCGCTGTTCATGCTCTGGAGCGTCTTCCACAACGCCGGGCCGTTCAGCGCCCAGACCATGCTGATGTTCAGCATCTTCCTCGTGGTGTGGTTCGGTGTGCGGGCGTTCAGGGCGGCCGTGATCCGCGCCGCTCTGCTGTGTGCGGGCATCCTCCTGATCGGCCTGTTGCGCCAGCCGCCGGAACCCATCCCTGTGCTGTATTTCGTGTTCCTGGCCTTTCTGGTCGGGCAGATGACCTTCGCGGGGCGGCAGATCCGCCAGGAAGCCTCGGCCCGCGCCCACTACGCCGATCTGGCCCTGACCGATCCGCTGACCGGCCTGCTCAACCGCCGCGCCCTGTACGAAACGCTGCAGGCCCACTACACCCGGCAGGCGTCGGCGTCCCGGCCGGCCCCAGACGGGGGCGGGAAGGGCTGGCGGGCTCCGGGGCGGCGCGAGACGAGACCGGGCAAGACAGGAGGGGGCGAAACAGGGCTGGGCGTCCTGCTGCTGGATCTGGATCACTTCAAGACCATCAACGACAGTTATGGGCACGACATCGGTGACCGTGTGCTGCAACACGTGGCCGGGGTGCTGGAGGGCTGCGCCGCGCCGGGGGATCAGGTGGCGCGCTGGGGCGGCGAGGAGTTCCTGATCCTGGTGTCCACCAGCGAGAGATCGGCACTGGAGCAGCGCTGTCACCGTATCCTGGCCGCCCTGCGCACCATCCACAGCGGCCTGCCCCCGGTGACCCTGAGTATCGGCATGGCCCACGCCAGCGAGGCCCCGGACGTGGACAGCCTGCTGCGCCTCGCGGACCGGCGCCTGTACCGCGCCAAGCGCGATGGCCGCGACCGCATGAACAAGGACACGCTGCTGAACCTCTGATACCCATTGCGGCCCAGTCGCTCAAACTTGAGCGATTGGGCCCGACCGAAGGGAGAAGCAACCAGGACGCGTGGCGCGATGTGGAGGAACCTCCGGCGCTCTCCCGGAGGTTCCGGAATGAAGCGCAACGCGTATGAGCCCGGGGATCGGCTGTGGATGGAGCCTGGAGCAGTTCTCCAGCCACGCGGAGAACAGGATGTCCCGTCTGTCAGCGCCGGGCCTTGACCTCCGGCGGCGCGTACTGAGCTATCCCACCTGCGCCCTCGAAGGCGGCCTGCAGCTCCTTCAGGGGCCTGTCCGGCACGCTCTCCCGGTCGCCGGGCAGGGTGCGGGCGTAGACCTCCAGCGCGTCCAGGTAGCCGTCCCCGTCGGCGTCCCCTCCAGCCTTCAGGGTCGCGTACAGGACTTCGGGGAACTTCGCCTTCCCCCCCGCCTTCGCGTCGGCCTGGAACGCCGCCTGGATGGCCTGTCCGAACGGATTCCAGGGCGCCCCGCCCGAGTCCTTCACGTGACAGAAGGTGCAGGCCATGACCCGGCGGTCGAGTTCC
The DNA here is from genome assembly GCF_002901445.1 of Deinococcus koreensis. Classification (NCBI taxonomy): domain Bacteria; kingdom Thermotogati; phylum Deinococcota; class Deinococci; order Deinococcales; family Deinococcaceae; genus Deinococcus; species Deinococcus koreensis. The sequence continues at coordinate 1,646,449 of NZ_PPPD01000001.1, read as the reverse complement.
CACAGCGCGTTTCCTGTGTCGTAATGCAGCTGCGGGATGGCCTGAATGCGGAAGCGCGGCATGGCCAGGGCGGCGGGAACCGACAGGGCCACCAGCGCGACCAGCACGCCCGGCAGCAGTCTGACGGTGTTTAAGCCACCCACGCCGGCCCCCTGAAGTCGCCGCCCAGGATGGCCCTGGCGTCCAGCGACAGCCATTTGGTCAGCGCCTCGGCGTAGACCCCCCGGAAATCCTGGCGGTACTTGATGTCGCCTTCGGCCAGGTCTTCCAGATCGGGGCTGTCTCCATGCACACCGCCCTTCACGCCCTTGCCCAGCGCGAACATCACGCTGCCCTTGCCGTGGTCGGTGCCGGCCGAGTCGTTCTCGGCGACCCGCCGCCCGAACTCGGAGAAGCCCATCACGATGACCTGGTCGGCCAGGCCCTGCCGCTCCAGATCGGTCTGGAAGGCGCTCAGGCCGCCCGCCAGGTCTGCGAGCAGCTCGTCCTGCTCGGCGCGCTGGCCGGCGTGGGTGTCGAAGCCGCCCAGCGACACGTACAGCACCCGCTGGCCCACCCCGGCGGCGATCAGGCGGGCGGTGTCGCGCAGCTGCCCGGCGAACTTGGTCTCGGGATACGTGGCGCCGGCCTTGTACTTCTTCACGTTGGCCTGCACGCGCGCCGTGTTGCTCATCATCTGCCGGGTGGCGCGCACCAGATAGTCGGCCTCGCCGCTGCGGGGGGTGCCCAGGACATCCTGAAACGCCGTGCTCAGCCCCTCGGGCAGCTTGAGCTGGAAGTTGTCCACCCCGTCGATGCTGGGCAGGCTGAACTCCGAGGCCCGCAGCGCCAGCGGGGTCGAGGCGCCGATGTTGCTGGCGCAGAAGGGATCCCCGATCTTCTCGGCGATCCTCCCGATCCAGCCCTCGGCCTGCGCCTGCGCGGGGTCGGCGGTGTGCCAGATCGCCATCGAGGCGAAGTGGCTGCGGTTCGGGTTGGGGTAGCCCACGTTTTCCATCCAGGCGAAGTGCCCGGCGTCCCACAGGCCCATCAGCGGCTTGAACGAGGGATGCAGGCCCAGGTCGCCGCCCAGCGTGAGCACGTCCTTTTTGGGAATGGCGATGGTGGGCCGCGCCGCATAGTAGGCCGGATTGGAATACGGAATCAGGGTGTTCAGCCCGTCGTTGCCGCCCGTGAGCTGGATCACCACCAGGGTCTTGCCGCCGGCCCCGGCCTGAGCGGCGGCCCGCGCCAGAAAGCCCGGCATCCCGGTGGTTGCCGCCACGGCGACGGCGGAGAGTTTCAGGAAATCGCGTCTGTTGGTCATGGGGAACCTCGGAGGAAGGGGTGAGCTCTGGGCTATGAGCTCTGAGCGAGAGGCAGCGGGGGGGCTGTTCGAATTGCAGCCCGAGCTCAGAGCGGGCAACAGTCGTTGGGTCGTGCTGGTTCACAGCTCAGAGCTCATAGCCTTCACGCCAGCTGGAATTCGGGGCTGATCAGGGTCAGGTAGGTGCGCTGGCGGGGGTTGAGGCTGCTCAGGGCGCCCGCCAGCGGCGAGCGTTCGCGGCCCACCAGCGCCAGATCGGAGGGTGCGGGGGTGTCCCTGGGGGCGTTCTTGCCCAGCGTGAAGGCGGCGGCAACCTGCAGGCGCAGCAGCAGGGTGGAATCGTTGATCCACTCGCGGCCGCCGTCCCAGCCCTTCACGGTGTCGGGTTTCAAGAGTTCCTGGCCCATGCGCCCGGCGGTGGCGCTCAGGGCCAGCACCTGCTTGGGCTCCAGCCGCGGGCCGCCCAGCGTGCGCACCGTGCCCACCACGTACTCGACCGGCGAGCGGATGATCCGCGCCCGGCTGGCGTAGAAGACCTCGCTGCTCAGCAGTTCCTCCAGCACGGCGCGCACGTTGCCCCCGCTACGCCGGAAGGTCTCGGCGCTGCCCTGCACGGCGTTCTCGTCGGGCGTGTCGGCCACGAAGGCGCGGTGCAGCTTGCGCGAGATGAACACGGCCGTCTGCGGGTGGGTGCTCGCCAGCCGGATCACGTCCTCGCCGCTGAACGTGCCCGTCTGGCCCAGGTAGGTCTTGCGGCCCGTGTCGTGCTGCTTGGGGTTAAACACGAAGGTCTGCTTCTCCAGGAAGTTCTTGTTGCCGCGCCCGCCGGTGAACGTCCAGCCGCTCAGCGCCCGCGCGCCCTCGCGCACGTCGTCTTCGGTGTAGTGGCCGATGCCGGTGGTGAACAGCTCCAGCAGCTCGCGGCTGAAGTTCTCGTTGGGTTTGCCCTTGCGGTTCTGGTCGTTGTCGAGGTAGCGCAGCATGGCCGGCGACTGCGCGACCTCCAGCGTGAAGCGCCCGAAGCTCTCGGTGGCCGCCTGCCGCCGCAGCAGCGCCAGGTAGCCCGAGAGCGCCGAGTGGTTCCGCACCTTGTCGGTGCCCACCACGAAATGATTGCTCCAGGTCAGCGCCAGCTTCTCGCGCAGCGGATGCGGGCCGTACATCAGCTCGTACAGCCAGCCCGCCCGCGTGAGCTGCAGCATCGCGCCGGGGGTGGCGCCGGTGGAGGGATCGAAGGGACTGTCGGCGGCCAGGCGCTGGTCGAAGTTCAGCGCCTGACGGGCCACGTCGGCAGCCCCCCGGCCGCTCAGGGCGCGGATCTGGGCATCGGTCGCGCCGAAGGCGGTGCGGCGCAGGAAGTGCGCGGCGTCCTCGGCCGACAGTTTCTGGGTGTGGGGCTTCAGGCTCATGCAGTCTCCTCTGGACGGTGGAACTTATTCCTTGGAGTCCGCCACGGGCACAAAAGTTCCCAGGCCCGCTTCGTCCACCCCGCGCACCCCCTCCAGTGCCCGCTTCAGCTCGCCCGGCGGCAGGTTCCCGACCAGCCACACGAAGCCTGCGCCCACCCGCCGCGTCGCCACGCCCGGCGCGGCCCGCACACTCTTCGGGGCCGTGACCAGCGCCAGCACGTTCAGCCCGTCGCTGAGGGTCACGTCCAGCCCGCCGCCCTCCCGGCGCCTGACCTCGACCGGCGTGAACCCGGCGGGGAGCCGCAGCCCCGGCACCGCCCTCAGCAGCGCGGCCCGCAGCCCGGCGGGGGGCGCGGACACGCCCAGATTGACCCTCGACAGCTTCGCGTTCACCTTCTGGAACACCGCGCGGCGGGCCAGCTCGCCCTGCGCCGTGCGTTCCTCGAAGGCCAGCGGCACGTTCCACTCCTGATCGATCCACAGTGTCCAGCGCGCCGCCTGTCCGGCTCTGGCATTCAGCTCGTAGCGCACCGTGGGCCGCCCCGCGACCGGCTCGCCCTCCCCCCGCGTGGCCTCGAAGGTCTTGCCCAGCAGGCCCGGTCGGATGGGCAGGGCCGGCAGCGCTCCCACAGTGCGGGTGGGCACGGCCCGGGGCGGAAACAACACCGTGACCTCGACCTGCCCCCGCGCCGCGAAGGAGCGGGCCTTCTTCAGCGCCGCCAGCAGGTCGTCCAGATCGCTGGCCCCGGCCTGAGACACCAGCGCCTGAGATGCCAGCAGCAGGGCCAGGGGCGCCGCCCGCCTCACCACCCCTCTCCCAGCGCACTCTGATACGCGTCGTAGGCCGCGCTCGACGGCAGCGCTCCATCCGGGCGCAGCGCCAGCAGGCCCGTGACCACCGCCGCCGACGCCAGCAGCGCCGAGATCCAGCCCGCCCGCACGGTGCGGGTCTGTGACCGTTGCTGGGCCACCCGCTGCCGGTGCCCGCTCAGAAACCGTTCGGCCGCGCCTCTGTCCGCTTCCGTCTCTGTCCGCGCTCCAGCGAACAGCTCATCCAGTTCACGCTCATTCATCGTCTCTCCCCATCTTTTGCCTTCAGCCCTCTGCCCTCTGCATCCTCACGGCCCCACCCCCGCCCGGGTCAGCCACTCGCGCAGCGCGGCGCGGCCCCGGTTGATGCGGCTTTTCACGGTGCCCAGCCCTGCGCCGGTGATCTCGGCGATTTCGGCGTACTCCAGGCCCGAGAGTTCACGCAGGCTCACGGCCTCGCGCTGGTCTCTGGGCAGCGTCTGCAGGGCCTGGGCCAGCCGGCTCCGCAGGTCGGCCCGCTCGCCGGCCCCCACCGGATCGTGGGGTGCGGCGGGTTCGGGCATGTCGCCCAGAGAGAGGTTCTGGCGGGCCCCCAGCGCCCTGTAACAGGCGTTCAGGGTGACGCGGTGCAGCCAGGTGGAGAACTGCGCCTCGCCCCGGAAGCCCGGGAGGCCCCGGTACACCGCGATGAACACGTCCTGCACCACGTCGTCGGCCGCGCCCGGCCCCACGTTGAGCGCTGCGAGCCGGTGGATGGCCGGGGCGTGGCGGGTCACCAGCACCTCGAAGGCCCGCTCGTCGCGCACGGCGAGGCGCACGAGTTCGGCGTCCGGGAGAAGGGCGTAGGGATCATTCAAGGTCACCTCATACCTTAGAGGGGAGAGGCGCTGCAAAAGTTCCACGGGGGCGTGCCGGGGCGCCCGGCCTGCGCTGGAGGCGGTCTGCGGCCCGGCCGGCGGCTCCCTGCGGACTCTGCTCTACACTGACTCTATGACCGCCCGCGCCCTCTCCCGCTCTGCGGAGGACTACCTCAAACACCTGTATGTCCTGGGGCAGACGGGCAAGGTGAACACCCAGGCGCTGGCCTCGGCGCTGGAGGTGGCTCCGGCCTCGGTGACCGGGATGCTCCGCAAGCTGGCCGAGCAGGGCCTGGTCTCGCACGCGCCGTACCAGGGCGCCCAGCTGACCGCCGAGGGCGAGCGGGTGGCGCTGGAGGTGTTGAGGCACCACCGCCTGCTGGAGCTGTTCCTGCACCGCGCCCTGGGCGTGCCGCTCGACGAGGTGCACGAGGAGGCCGAACGCCTGGAGCACGCCCTGAGCGAGCGCCTGGAGGCCCGCATCGCCGCCTGGCTGGGCGACCCCACCCACGACCCGCACGGCGACCCGATCCCCACCCTGGAGGGCGAACTGCCCGCGCGCTCCGAACGCCGGCTCTCGCAGCTCGCGCCCGGCGACGGCGGCGTGGTCTCCCGCGTGCCCGACGGCGACGCCGGGCAGCTGCGCGCCCTGGTGGCCGCCGGCCTGACCCCCGGCGCCGATGTCCGGGTGCAGACCGTGGACAGCGCCCTGGGCACGCTGACCGCGCAGCTCCCCGGCCGCACGCTGACGCTCTCGCTGGGCGTGGCCGCGCAGGTGCATGTCCACGCTCCGGGTCGTCGCCCGGCGCCGTGAGGGCGCGTGGCTCAGACGGCGCCCGCGCCCGTCCGCGCCGCCGGACGGCCTGGGGGTGGGCCGCGCTGGGGCTCCTGCTGTGCGCCGTGGCGCTGGGCGCCTGGGCGCTGTGGCGGGGGTCTGGATCACTGCCACCCGCCGGCCGCACCCCTTCGCCCCGCCCCCAGCAGACCCGCCCCCAGCCGACCCGCCCCACCGGCGCCCCCGTCTCCGGCCCCGCCACGGCCATCGACGGCGACACGCTGGACATCCGGGGCACGCGCGTGCGGCTCTTCGGCATCGACGCCCCGGAACATGACCAGACCTGCCGCCGCGCCGGGAAAACATATGCCTGCGGCCAGGAGGCGCTGGGCGCCCTGCGCGGCCTGCTGGCGGAGCAGGCGGTTCGCTGTACCCCACGCGCCACCGACCGCTACGGGCGCACGGTGGCGGTCTGCGCGGCGGGAGGGCAGGACGTGAACGGATGGATGGTCGCTCGGGGGTACGCGCTGGCCTACCGTGACTACAGCACCGACTACGTGGCCCAGGAGAACGCTGCCCGGAAGGCGAGGCGCGGCCTGCACGCCGGCACCTACGTGAATCCTGCCGACTTCCGCCGTGGCGGGGCGGCTCCCGCGGCCCCGCCCGCCCCTGCCCGGCGCGCGCCCTACGCCTCGTGTGCCCAGGCCCGCGCCGCCGGCCACGCCCCGGTGCTGCGCGGCGAGGGCGGCTACAACCCGAAGCTGGACGGCGACGCAGACGGCAGGATGTGCGAGTGAGCCCCCGAGAGTCCCCGCTCCGCACCCAGGTTCAGGCCGCGCACCTGGCGCTGACCTTCCTGACCACCCTGCCCCTGCCCCATATCCGCGAGGTTCGCGAGGGCGACTTCGCGCGGGCCAGCGCCTACTACCCGCTGGCGGGCTACGCGGTGGGCGGCGGCGTGTCGCTGCTGCTGTGGCTGGGGCTGCCGCTGCCCGGCGGCGTGGTCGCCGCGCTGGGCGTGGGAGGGTGGCTGCTGCTCACCGGGATGCTGCACTTCGACGGTCTGGTCGACAGCGCCGACGCCCTGTTCGCGGTCAAGACCCCGGCCCAGCGCCTGGAGATCCTGCGCGACCTGCACATGGGCGCCTTCGGGCTGGCGGTGGGCGCGCTGGCCCTGCTGACGCTGTGGAGTCTGCTGGCCGCGCCGATCCCCGCTTACGCGCCGCTGGTGGCGGCCGTGGCGGCGCGCACGGCGCTGCTGCTGCCCATGAACCTGTACCCCGCCGCCCGCGCCGAGTCGCTGGGCGCGCGTTCGCGCGAGGGCCGCTGGGGCGTGGCGCTGCTGCTCGCCGCCCCGACCCTGCTGCTGCCCGGCGCCGGGGTGGCATGGCTGGCGGCGCTGGGGGCCGCGCTGCTGGTGGCCCGCTTCGCCGCCGGCCGGCTGGGCGGGGGCCTGAGCGGCGACGTGTTCGGGATGATCGTGGTGTGCGCCGAACTGGCGGCCCTGTGCGCCTTCGCCTGGGGCCGCTGAGCGTGCTGACCTTACACCTGATCCGCCACGCGCCCAGCGCGCCCAACGCCCAGCGCCGCTATCCCCGCCCGGACGAGGACGCCCCGCTCTCGCCCGCGGGGGAAGCCCTGGCCGCGGCGTTGACGCTGCCGCCCACGGCCACCGCCCTGACCTCGCCGGCCTGCCGCGCCCGGCAGACCGCCGCGCTGGCCGGCTTTCCGCAGGCGACCGTGGTGGACGCCCTGCGGGAAGCGGATTTCGGGGTGATGGCGTGGCACACCTGGGCCGAACTGGAGGGGGCGCACGGCGACCTCCCGCGCGCCTGGATCGACGCGCTGGGCGACCCCGACAGCCCGGCTGGCCCCCCCGGCGGCGAGACGGGCCGCGCCTTCCACGCCCGGCTGCGGCGCTGGCTGGACACCCTGCCCGCCGGGGGCGAGGTGGCCGCCTTCACCCACGCCGGCCCCCTGCTGGCCCTGCTGCGCCTGAGCGTGGGCCTGCGCGCGGCCGAGGCGCCGCCGGGGACGGTCGCCACCCTGCGCCGGGCCGGGGGCCACTGGTGGCTGGTGCGTTTTGTGGGTCTACCCACCTGAGCCGGAGCCGTCTGACCCTGATCGGAACGCCCCACGCCCTGCCCCTCCGTCTTCGTCACCTTGCTCCCTGAAAGGACGTCCATGACCCCATCTGAACCAACTCCATCCGAACCAACCCCAACTGACCCAACCATTGCCGACCTCCAGCTGCTCCTCCAGAGTGTCCTGCCCGCCGACGCGGCCGCCATGTCCCGCGCCCGGGAGCGTCAGGCCCAGCTCACCAAGCCGGCCGGGGCGCTGGGCGACCTCGAAGACCTGGGGGTGCGCCTGGCGGGCGTCTTCGGCAGCGAGCGGCCCCATCCGCGCGGGGTGGCGGTGATGGTCGCGGCCGGGGATCATGGCGTGGCCCAGAACGCCCTGGCCCAGGGCGGCGTCAGCGCCTACCCGCCGGAAGTCACGCCCGCGATGGTCGCCAACTTCCTGGCCGACACGCCGGCCGGCCCCGGCGGCGCCGCCGTGAACGCCCTGGCCCGCACCGTGGGCGCGCGGGTGTACGTGATGGACGCCGGGGTGAACGCCGAGCTGCCGGATCACCCCGCCCTGATCCGCGCCGCCGTGCGCCGGGGAAGTCGCGACCTGAGTGCCCAGGCCGCCATGACCCCAGGGGAAACGCTGACCCTGATCCTGGCCGGCGCGGCGCTGGCCCGCCGGGCGGTGGCCGACGGCGCCGATCTCCTGATTCCCGGCGAGATGGGCATCGGCAACACCACCCCCGCCGCCGCGATCACCGCCCGGCTGCTGGGCCTCGACCCGGCCGCCGTGACCGGGCGCGGCACCGGCGTGGACGACGCCCGGCTGGCCCACAAGGTGGGGGTCATCCGCACGGCGCTGGCCCGCACGCCGACCACGAACCCGCTGGAGGTGCTGGCCGAGTTCGGCGGCTTTGAAATCGCCGCCATGCTGGGGATGATGCTGCAGGCGGCCGCCCAGAGGCGCGCGGTGATCCTCGACGGCTTCGTGGAGGGGAGCGCGGCCCTGGTGGGCGTGGCCCTCGCTCCCCAGCTGCGCGACTTCCTGTTCCCGGCGGGCGAGTGCGCGGAGGTCGGCCACGCGGCGCAGCTCTCGCACCTGAGCCTGAAGCCGATGTTCCACCTGAACCTGCGGCTGGGCGAGGGCACGGGCGGCGTGCTGGCCGCGCCCCTGCTGCTGGGCGCCGCCGCCACCCTGCGCGAGATGCGGACGTTCGAGGAGGCGGGCGTGCCGGGGGGCTGAGCCTCCGGCTCAGGGGGCCGGCAGCGTCAGCAGTCGCCTCAGGTGATCGAGGTGGGCGCCCTGCCACTCGGTCTTGTCCTCCACGGCGTCCTGGATGCCGTCCACGTAGCCCAGCGCCCGGAACAGCTCGCCGGCCCGCAGCGCGTCGGCGAACAGGGCGCGCAGGCTGTCCAGCGGGGCAGAGTCCGTCCAGGCGTGCAGGTAGGCGTCGCGGGCGGCGTCCAGCACGTCGTGGTGCAGGCTCCAGTCCCCGTCGAAGACCTCGTGCGGGAAGAAGTACGCGGGATTCGCGTCCAGAAACGGGTGGGTCAGGCACACGTCCGACCAGTCGAGCAGGGTGAAGGCGCCGTCCTGAACGGTCACGTTGCCGCCGTGCAGGTCGCCGTGCCCCAGCGTGCGCGGCAGCGGGCTGGCCGCCAGCCGATGAAGGGCGGCCTCCAGCTCCGGGCGCGCGGTGCGGAGTGCTCCGGCCTCCTCGGCACTCAGTCCTCCCTCCTGGCCCAGCATCAGTACCTCATCTGAGAACAGCGCGTCCAGCCAGCCCAGCACGTACTCCGGCCCCCGATCCCGCAGCCCCCAGCCGCTCAGGTGGGGCCGGCTGGATCGCTGCACGCGCGCCAGGTGGGTCATCAGGGCGTTCAGATCGGGGGTATCGCTGACCTCGCCGCAATCGCCCAGCAGCAGGAAGCCCCGCTCCCGGTCGGCGGCCAGCACGGGCGGCGCGGCGCCGGGCAGCTCGCGGGCCAGCAGTGGCGTGAACTCCACTTCCCGTGCGAAGAAGTCCGGCACGGCCTTGAAGTACAGCGGCCCTGCGTCTGTGGGCACGCGCCACAGCGCACTGATCTGCCCGTGCTTGAGCACGGTGGGTTCGCCCGCGCGCCTCAGGCCCTGCGCGGCCAGTTCGGCGTCCAGCCAAGCCCGCGCGCCGCCGTGCCAGCCCGCGTGCATCCACGGCACGTTGGCCGGCGGCGTGCAGGCGGCCTCGGCCCAGCCCCGCTCCCGCTCGCCCAGCGCGGCCAGCGGCTGCCAGTCGAGCTGGGCCCCGGCGGCCGCGTCCAGCTGCCACACCACCTCGGCCCGGCGCACCCCGTCCACCTCGCCTGAGGATGTGAAGTGGAGCCGGCGCAGGAGCCGCCCCCGCAGCCCGGCCGTCTGTGCCGCCTCCAGCACGTTCGCGCCGTCATAGGTGGTCTGGTCGGTGCTCAAGGTGTGCAGCGCCGCCCGCCCGCGCCGCACGAACAGCAGGTGCAGCGTGGTCTCGCGGCTAACGCTCGCTGGCGGCGGGCCAGGGGCCGGCGCTGGGACAGGGGCCGGGGGTGCGGAAGGCGCGGTGGCGGACATCCCCCCAGCGTGTCACGCCCCTCACGGCGGCGCATCGGCCGTCTGGCTCAGAATGGGGGCATGACCGACCGCGAACTGAACTTCGCCCGCGAGATCCTGGGAGAGCGCTCCTGGCGCGACGTGCCCGACGCCGAGGTGCTGGCCCGCTCCGAGGAACTGTTGAACGGCTGGATGGCGAACGAGCACCGCATGGAGCGGCCCAAGCTCTACGACCACTACGCGCTGCTGCTGCTGGCCCTGCTGCGCAGGAACCGCGAGCTGGAGGCGAGGCTGGCCGCCCTGGAAGCCCGTGAGTGAGCGCGTGCGCGTCAAGGTCTGCGGCACCACCTCGGTTCACGACGCCGTGATGAGCGCCGAGGCCGGGGCCGACGCCGTGGGCTTCATCTTCGCGCCGGTCAGCCGGCGGCTGGTGTCGCCGCAGGTGGCGCGCGAGGCGGGCCTCAGTGTGGGCGTCACGGTGGCCCGGGTGGGCGTGTTCCTGAACCAGGGGCTCGACGAGGTGCTGCGGACGGCCGAGGCGGCGCGCGTGAGTGCCGTGCAGCTCCACGGCGAGTTGTCAAGTCTTTACGTGGAGCAGGTCGCCGCGTATTATCCCGTTCTGCGCGTGCTGAGCCCGGCCGAGCTGGCCGGAGCAGACGTGTGGAGGGCGCATCCCGGCGTCACCCTGATGCTGGACGCGCCGCAGCCGGGCGGGGGCGTGCCCCTCGACTGGGACGCGCTGAGGGCGGTGTTTCCAGTGGGCGCCTGGCTGGCCGGTGGGCTGGGGCCGCAGAACGTGGCGGCCGCCATCACCGCCCTGCGTCCCGCCGCAGTGGACGGGGTGAGCCGGCTGGAGTCCAGTCCCGGAGTGAAGGACGCCGAAGCGGTGCGCGAATTCGTGCGGCAAGCCCGGGCAGGGTGACAAGTTATCCACAGTGAAACGGACGCCTGTGGATAACTTTGGAACCTATGGAACGCCCTGCCAATTCTCAGAGAAACGTTGTCCTGCACAGCCATTCCCAGGGTTTTCCGGGGGTGGTGGTCTGGACTTATCCACAGCTTATCCACAGGCATTGTGGATAAGCCTGTGGATAACTTTGGGCCCCAAACGTGCCTCGGGTTAAAATTCGCTGTCGGCCACGGGGCCCAGGCCGAACCACCCCGCCAGCACCCGGCCCCCCTCCACGATGTCCCGGGGCTGGCCCAGGTTCACGCCCACCCCGGCGAAGGGCACCCGCGCCAGGGTGTGCGCCTTCACGCCCAGATTCTCGAAATTGCCGTGGTCGGAGCTGATCACCACCCGCGCGCCGGCCTCCAGCAGTCCTTCCAGCAGGGCGTCCAGGCGGGCCAGCCAGTTCAGGCCGGCTGCCTGCACCCCTGGCGGGGTGGGGTCGCGGCCCTCGTGGCCCAGCAGATCGCTGAACCACAGATCGGCCACCAGCAGGTCGTGGTCACGGGCACTCCCGGCCAGCGCCGCGCCCACCCGCGCCACCTCGGCCACCGGCTGCACGGGCGTCCAGGGAGGGCGGAAGCCCAGCCCCAGCGACGCCCGGACGAGCGGCAGTCCCGGCGGATTGAGCGGCAGCCCCGCCCCCCGGAAGGCGAAGGGAAAGCAGCCCAGGCGGTTGCGGGTGGGCGCGGCACCCGGAGAGGCCGCAGGGAGCTGGGCCGCGAAGTACTGCGGCGCGTACTCGTTGACCAGCGCCACGCGCCCTCCCGCCTGGGCCAGACGCCTGGGCAGACTGTGGGCACTCAGCAGCCGCTGCAGGGTCGGCCCCGGCTGCGGCCCGAAATGCTCGCCCATGGCCGCCACGGCGTCCAGCCCGGTCAGCCAGCAGGTCTGGCCGGTGCCGGACTGCGGCAGCCCCGGTACCCCCAGGGTCGCGTCCAGCGCGAGGCCCGCGTCGATGAGCGGGCGCAGCGTGGGCAGGGGCTGTTCCCACACGGAGCCCGGCGGCGCGCCTCGCGGGTGCCCCACGCCGTCCAGCGCCAGCCACACGAGGCCGCTCATGCCTGCCCTGCCATCCGGGCAGCATAGCCCCTGGCCGGACGCCCAGACGGACGGTGGTTCATTACGCGTGGCGCTCCATTCCGGAACCTCCGGGAGAGCGCCGGAGGTTCCTCCACATCGCGCCACGCGTCCTGGTTGCTTCTCCCTTCGGTCGGGCCCAGTCGCTCAAACTTGAGCGACTGGGCCGCAATGGGTATCAGTCGGCCGCGCCGTGCCCGGACTGCCACGCGAACACGTCCACAGCGGCGCCGTCGGGGTCGGTCACGGTCAGGTAGCGCTGGCCCCAGGGGGCGTCGTAGGGCTCGGGGACGGAATGCCCGGCGGCGCGCAGGCGGGCGGCGGCCTCATCCACCCCGCGCGCCGAGTCGGACTGCAGGGCCACGCCGATCCGGCCGGCTCCAGCGGGCCGGGTCCAGCCGGCGTGCAGCTCCTGCATCAGCGCCTCGGTCTCCCAGGCGATCCGCAGGCCGCCGACCGAGATCTCCACGTGCCCCTGCGAGGCGTCGGCGGCTGGCGGGATGGGCAGGCCCAGCGCGCGGTAGAAGGCCAGCGACCGCGCCATGTCGGACACCAGGATGCTGACGTAGTTCAGGGTCAGGGTCATGCGGCATTCTCGCCGTTGACCAGAGCGGACGATCAAGATACGTGCGGATGTGACGCATCGCTGTCGTGAAGAACATGGTGAGATGGGACACATACGTTCGAGAGTGTGTTACGCTGTGAACAGAATGAGGAGGTCATATCGTGTCCTATACCGTGAATGTCCTTGACGAGACCACCGCCCGCCCCCGGCCCGTTGCCGCCGTGTCGCTGGAATTCGAGACAGAGACGATCACCGTGCGTGAACTGATCCGCCGCCGCGTGTACGACGAGGTCACCGCGTACAACGCCGGCGCCCAGGAACGCTTCCGGGGGCTGGTCGTGCCCCAGGGCATGGAACGGGAGCTGAACAGCCCCGTGCTGCCCCGCCCGCGCCGCATCGACTGGGAGCAGCAGTCCGCCCGCGCCCTGGAGGCGTTCGTCCGGAGGGGCATCATCATCCTGGTGGGCGAGCGGCAGGTCGAGTCCCTGGACGAACCCGTGACGCTGCGGTCGGGTCAGCCGCTGGACGTGACGTTCATCAAGCTGGTGCCGCTGGTGGGGGGGTAGGTGCAGGCGAGAGCCGTTGCCACCCGTATCCGTCAGCTCCTCAGCGCCCGTGAGCAGGCCGTGCCCAGCATCATGAACATGCTGGGCACGGTGGATTACGAGACCCGGGAGCAGGCCCTGGACACGGTGCTGCAGGAGTCCTGGCGGGGCGAGCTGGAGCTGGCGGAACGCTGGATGTTCACGCAGGCGCTGGAAAAGGTTCTGGAAGGCTTCGAGGCTGACGGCCACGCCGTCCGTCCTGAACTGCGTGCCCGCCACCGTGTCCTGACCTGGATCAGGCACAGCACCAATTTTCAGACCATGGAGCGCGAGGCCCTGGGGGCGCTGACCTTCCTGGCCCGGGACGAACGGAATCTCACGCTTGAACTCCTGGCGAGCTGCATAGACGCCCAGGATCCGACCCACCGGAAACCCCTGCGCAGAATCGTCAGCCGGATGCAGGAACAGGCGGACGTGCTCAATGACCTGGAAGGGGGCCTGTTGGGCAGCGGTCGGGAGGCCGAGGACGCCTGGTTGAACCTCTTCGTCAAGCGTTTTCTGGCGCAGCGTGCCCACGGCAGCCAGCGCCCCAGCGCTCCTCCTGTCCCGCCCCCTCTGGCCGAACGACTGGCCCTGAGACTGCTGGAAGACGAGTTCCCCAGCGTGCCCGCGCACTCGCTCAGGGACTTCAGACTGATGGGGCTGTCCAGGCTGAGCCCCGAAGACCTGAGTTCCGAAGTGCGTCTGCGCATCATCCAGGACATGCTGGACAGGCAGTACCTGCCCCTGGGGGGATACGGGGGATCCGTGGCCGGCGCCGCGCTGGAGACACTCATCCAGGCCGCCCGGCAGGCGGGCACCCTGCCCCCCTTGACGCTGGCGGCCATCCGCCGCTCGGCGTTCTCTGGAGTCGATGCCGACCACCTGAACGACTGGAAGGCCGTGCTCACCCCCGAACTCAACCCCGGTGAGGCGTGGTCGGACGCCTTTCTCGCCCGCCTTGATGCCCTGTCTCCTGAGCAGCGCCAGCCCTGGCCCGCGCTGCTGGCCTTCGCGCGTACAGCGTCGGCGGGGAAACCGAGCACGAAATGGCTGAAAGAGGGAGAAAAGTATTTGAAGGCGGTGGGTCTGGCTCCTTTCCGTGAGGTGCTGACGGCAGCGCTTCCACTCCTGTCCAGGTCGCGCACCTTCGCGCTTGAGGGGTCGAATTTCCAGGGTGCAGACGTCAATCTGGTCATTGAGCCGTTCAACGCGCTGTCCCTCAAGGGGCTGCTGTGGCTGGTGCCCCTGGCGGCCGACGACGCCCTGACTCGGGCGGTGGCCCTCGTGGTGGAGTCGGCGCTGAAGAAGGTGCCCAGCGTCGGCCCCCGTGATCCGAAAATCGCCAATGCGGCCGTGTATGCCCTGTCGCGCACCGAGTCCGGCTCGGCCCTGGCGGCGCTGGCGCGGCTGGCGACGACCGTGACTTTCAAGGGCACGCTGAAAGAGGTGCAGAAGGGTCTGGAGGTGGTGGCTGAGCGCCTGCACGTCACACCCGACGACCTGCTGGAACTGGGCGTGCCCACGCTGGGCCTGAGCGGGGCGGGCGTGCGCGCGCAGGCGCTGGGCGACGTGGAGGCCCGCCTGAAGGTGGACGGGGGTGGCGCGCACCTGAGCTTCAACCGGGGCGGCAAAGCGCTGAAGAGCGTGCCGGCGGCGGTCAAAAAGGACTTCGCCGAAGAACTGGCTGACCTCAGGGCCGCGCAGAAGGAAGCCGAGAAGGCGGTGGCGTCGCTCTCGCAGCGGCTCGACGGCCTGATGATTCAGCCGCGCGTGTGGCTAGGTGAGGCGTGGCTGGAGCGGTATCTGGCCCACCCGCTGGCCGGCACGGTCGCGCGGCGGCTGCTCTGGCTGGTTGACGGCGTGCCCGCGCTGTGGGCCGACAGCGACCTGCGGAACTCGCAGCATGAATCCGTGCCCGTCCTGCCGACCTCCGAGGTGGCGCTCTGGCACCCCATCGGGCGGGACGTGGAGGAGGTGCTGGCGTGGCGCACGCGGCTGGAGAGCCTGGACATCCGCCAGCCGTTCAAGCAGGCGTGGCGCGAAGTGTACGTGCTGACCGACGCCGAGCGGCGCACGGACACATACTCGAACCGCTTTGCCGGGCACATCCTGAAGCAGCACCAGTTTCACGCGTTGGCGGCCCTGCGCGGCTGGCGCAACCGGCTGCGCCTGATGGTGGACGACTCCTACCCCCCCGCCATGCGCGACCTGCCCGCCTACGGCCTGCGCGCCGAATACTGGATCGAGGGGGTGGGCGAGGACTACGGCACCGACAGCACCGACTCGGGCACCTACCTGCGCCTGGGCACTGACCAGGTGCGCTTCTATCCCCTCGGTGCGCCGGAAAACCACGCCCACGCCGGTGGCGGCGGGTACACCATGTGGGTCAACCAGACCCAGCAGCCCGTGGCCCCGCTGCCGCTGGAGCAGATTCCGCCTCGGGTGCTCTCGGAGGTGCTGCGCGACGTGGATCTGTTCGTGGGTGTGGCCTCGGTGGGCAACGACCCGACCTGGCAGGACGGCGGCCCCGGTGGACGCTTCCGCGAGTACTGGCAGAGCTATTCCTTCGGCGAGCTGACCGAGACGGCCAGGACGCGCGCCGCGTACCTGGCACGGCTGATCCCGCGCCTGCAGATCCGGGAACGCCTCTCGCTGGACGGCCGCTTCCTGCGCGTGCGGGGTGAGCGGCGCGGCTACAAGATTCACCTGGGCTCGGGCAACATCCTGATGGAACCGAACGACCAGTACCTGTGCATCATCCCCGGCGGCCGGGGCAGCGGGCCGGATGTCGACTTCGATGGCGACCGGGTGCTGTCGCTGGTGCTCAGCAAGGCCTTCTTGTTGGCCGACGACACCGCCATCACGGATCCCGTGATTCTCCAGCAGATCGGGCGCTGACGGCGTCGATCCGGAATTCGGCGCGGTTCGCCAGCTCAGCGCGCAGCCCGCGGGTCGAACATGTCCCGCAGCCCGTCTCCGAGCAGGTTGAAGGCCAGCACGGTCACCAGGATCGCCACGGCGGGCGCACTTGATGCCCACGGCGCCTGCCCGATGTAGTTGCGCGTCTCACTGACCATCGCGCCCCACTCCGGGGTGGGCGGCTGCGCCCCGAAGCCGATGAAGCCCAGCCCGGCGGCGGTCAGGATGGCGTTGCCCACGTCGAAACTGCCCTGCACCAGCAGCGGCGCCAGCGAGTTCGGCAGCAGGTGCCGCAGGGCCACGCGGGTCTGCGAGGAGCCCAGCGCGCGGGCCGCCTCGACGAACTCGCGCTCCCGCAGGGCCAGCACCTGGGCGCGGATCAGGCGGGCGTAGGTGGGCCACGACACCAGCGCCACCGCGATCATCACGTTGCTCAGGCTGGGCCCCAGCGCCGCCGAGATCGCCATCGCCAGGATCAGGCTGGGGAAGGCCAGGAAGATGTCGGTCACGCGCATCAGCGCCTCGTCCCACCAGCCGCCGCGCAGCCCGGCGATCAGTCCGACCGCCGAGCCGACCAGCAGCGAGGCCAGCATGACGCTGACCCCGAGTCCCAGTGAGATGCGCGCCCCGTTCAGCACGCGCGCGAGCACGTCGCGTCCCAGCTGGTCGGTGCCCAGCAGGTGGACGCCTGAGGGCGCCTGGAGCCGGGCGCCCAGATCCTGCGCGGCCGGGTCGCCGCTCAGCCCGGGCCCCAGCAGGGCGGCGACCAGCAGCAGACCCAGCAGCGTCAGCCCGATCATGGCCCCGGGATTGCGCCGCAATCTCCGCCAGCTGGCGTTGCCGGTGCCCGCCGGAAGAGGGGCGGTCACCGTCACGAGAAACTGATCCGGGGGTCGAAGAAGGCGTACAGCAGATCCACCAGCAGGTTCACGACCGAGTACGCCAGCCCGGCGATCAGCGTGACCCCCATGACCGCCGGGAAGTCCAGGCTGATCGCCGAGGTGGTGGCGTAGCCGCCGATGCCCGGCCACGAGAAGATCGTCTCGGTCAGCACCGCGCCGGTCAGCAGGCTGCCGAACAGGCTGCCCAGCACGGTCAGGATCGGCAGCGAGGCGTTTCTCATGGCGTGCTGTCCGATCACGCGCGCCCGCGTCAGGCCCTTGGCCCGCGCCGTGCGGATGTAGTCCTGCCCCAGCACCTCCAGCAGCGCCGAGCGGGTCATGCGGGTCAGCAGCGCGGCCGAATACATGCCCAGCACCAGCCCCGGCAGGATCAGGTGCCGCACGGCGTCCACGAACACCTCGCGGTCGCCGGCCAGCAGCGCGTCGACCGTCACCAGGCCGGTCTGCACCGGCGGCGCGAGGCTGTAGGCGTCCAGCCGCCCCGGCCCGGGCAGCCAGCCCAGGCGCTCGTGGAACACGCTCAGCGCCAGGATCGCCAGCCAGTACACCGGCGTGGCCCCGCCCAGCAACGCGAAGGTGCGCGCCAGCAGGTCAGGCGGTCTGCCCTGCGTGAGCGCCGCCACCACCCCCAGCGGCAGGCCGATCAGCAGGGCGAACACCACCGCCACCAGTGTCAGCTCCAGCGTGGCCGGAAAGAATTGCCGCAGGTCGGCCACGATGGCGTTCTGCGTCCGCAGCGAGGCGCCCATGTCGCCCTGCGCCAGCTTCTCCATATAGAGGCCGTACTGCGCTGCCAGCGGCCGATCCAGCCCGTTCCTGACCCGAAAGGCCTGGAGCTGTTCCTCGCGGGCATTGTTGCCCAGGGCCGCCGCCGCCGGGTCGGCCGGCAGGGCGTGCGAGATCACGAAGGCCGCGAGCGTCACACCCCACAGCACAAAGACCATCAGCGCCAAGCGCCGCACGACATAGACGAGCAAATGGGCTCCTTTTCGACAACGCCGCGGGTGACCCCCCCACCCCCTCGGGGCACCATCCCTCAAGGGGAGCAGACTGAGCCGTAGCGCCGCGGGGCAGAGGGGTCGTCCGCCCTACTTCTTGCTGATCTTTTCGAACTGCACGTCGCCGTTGGCGTTCTGGTTGAAGCCCACGACGCCGCTCTGGAACACGATGGGCCGGCTGGGCTGGTACAGGATGGCGTAGGGGCCCTCCTTGACCATCAGGGCGTTCAGCTGCTTGTACAGGTTCAGGCGCTTGCCGGCGTCGCTCTCGATGGCGGCCGCCTGGGCGAGCTTGCTGGCAGCGGGATTGCTCCAGCCGTTGCGCCAGGCGAGCGACTTGGCGCCGAAGTCCGAGAGCGGCGTGCCGTTGCCGTCGGCGTCGGGGTAGTCCGGGCCCCAGGAGACCTGGATCAGCGGGGCCTTCTGGGCACGGTAGGCGGTCAGCAGCTCGCTGTTCACCATCTGCTTGATGTTCGCCCTGATGCCCACCTTCGCCAGATCGGCCTGAATCTTGGCCGCCAGGTCGGCGCAGGGCACGCCGCCCGCGCACGAGCCGGTGCTGACCATGAAATCCACGCTGAAGCCGTCCGCCTTGCCCGCGGCCTTGAGCAGCTCCCGGGCCCGCTCGGGGTTGTACGGGTAGTAGATCTTGGGGTCGGAGCCCGCCAGGCCGATGGGGATGATGGTCTGCGTCTTGCGACCCAGGCCCTGCAGCAGGCCCGAGATGATGCCCTCCTGGTCGATGGCGTAGCGCACGGCCTCGCGCACACGGGCGTCCTCGAAGGGCATGCCCTTGGCGCTGTTCATGCCGAGATAGGCCAGCAGGAAGGAGTCGGCCTTCTGGGTCTTGAATTTCGTGCCGGTGGCCACGGCCTTGAAGGCGTCGGGGGTAAAGTTCATCGCCACGTCGATCTCACCGGAGTTCAGCGCGGCCTGCTGGGCACTGGCCTCAAGCATGTAGCGCAGGATCACGCGCCGGATGCTGGGCGAGCGCCGGAAGGCCTGCGGGTTGACGTCCAGCGCCACCTGCGCGCTCTTGTCCCAGCGGTTCAGCACGAAGGGCCCGCTGCCCGCCGAATGATCCTTGAGCCACGCCGAGCCGTAGTCGCCGTTCTGCTCGTGCGCCTTGGCCTCCGCCGAGTCGATGACGGCCCCCACGTTGAAGGTCAGCAGCGCCAGCACGATGTTCGGGTTGGCGGTCTTGGGGATGTCCATGGTGACGGTTTTCGCGTCCGGGGCGGCCACGCTGCCCACCTTCAGGTTCGCCACGTCGGTATACAGGAAGCTCGACGGGGTTTTCAGATTGATGACGCGGTTGACCGAGTACACGACGTCGGCCGCCGTGACGGGGCGTCCCGTGCTGAACTTGGCGTCGCGCAGCCTGAAGGTCAGGCGCGAGCCGGTGGCGGTGGGCGTGACCGTCCAGCTCGAGGCCAGGCGCGGGCGCAGCCTGGTCAGGTCGTTGCCCTCGTAGGCGACCAGCGTGTCGTACAGGTTGCCGGTGACCAGCGAGCCCGAGAACTCGTAGGACACGCCGGGATCCAGGGTAATCAGGTCGGAGAAATCCCCACCGATGACCAGCGTGCTCTGGCGGGCGGACTGCGCGCCGGCCGTGGGCAGCATCAGGGCGAGCGACAGGCTGGCGGTCAGGGCGGCGTTCATGACATGGCGCATACAGTACCCCCGGAATTCAGGAATGCACAGGTTCACGTTCAGGGCCTAGCTCGCAGAGACAGCTCACGGACACCGGCATTCTGTCACCTTCGCCGCGCCCGTGCAGGGCATGGGCAGCTTCAGGGGCGGGGGTGGGCCACCTGGCCGATGTGCCCCGCCCGTTCTCTCGCTAGCCTGCGCTGACCATGCTGCTCACGCTGACCGCCATCTCGCCGCAGGAGGCCGCGTGGCCCGCCACCGACCTGGGGTATCTGCTGTTCAAGCACCCGGATCGCGTGTTCACGCGGGCGCTGCCCTTCGGTACGGCGACCGTGTTCTACCCGGAGGCCAGCGCCGGGCGCAACGTCGCTGCGCTGGTGCTGGAGGTCGATCCGGTGGCCCTGAGCCGCCGCGAACAGCCCCGTGAGGGCCGCCCGCTGGAACCCTACGTGAACGACCGCCCCTACGCCGCCGGCAGCTTCCTCGCCGTGGCCCTGCGCGAGGTATTCGGCACCGCCATGACCGGCCGCAGCCCCCACCGCCCGGAGCTGGCCGACACGCCCATCGAACTGACCGCCGAGCTGCCCTGCGTGGCCGCCCGTGGCCCCGATGGGCTGCCCCGACGCCTCTTTGAGCCGCTGGGCTACCGGGTCGAGACCGCGCCGATTCCCCTCGACCCCCTGTACCCCGAGTGGGGCGAGCGGCCCTACGTTCACCTGCGGCTCTCGGCCACGGTGCGCCTGCGCGACCTGCTGGCCCACCTGTACGTGCTGCTGCCCGTGATGGACGGCCGCAAGCACTACTTTGTCGGGCAGGAGGAGGTCGAGAAGCTGCGGCGCCACGGCGCCGGCTGGCTGGACGCCCACCCCGAGCGCGAGCTGATCGCCGGGCGCTTCCTGAGGTTCCGCGAGCTGGTGCGGCAGGCAACCGACGCCTTCCCGAGTCTGGACGAGGAGACCGCTGCCCCCCCGTCCGATCCGCGCCCGCGCCTGCACGACGAGCGCCTGGATCGTGTGGCCGCCCTGCTGCGCGACTCCGGGGCCAGGCGTGTCCTCGACCTGGGCTGCGGCGAGGGCCGACTGCTGCGCCGCCTGCTGGCCGAAGCACAGTTCCGCGAGCTGGTCGGCCTGGACATCAGCGCCCGCGCCCTGGAGATCGCCGCCGAACGCCTGCATCTGCAGGAGCGCCCCGAGCTGCGTGAACGGGTCACGCTCCTGCACGGCAGCCTCGCCTACCCCGACTCCCGCCTGCGGGGCTACGACGCCGCCGCCCTGGTGGAGGTCATCGAGCACCTGGAGCCGCACCGGCTCGACGCCATGACGCAGAACCTCTTCGGCCACGCGCGCCCCGACGTCGTGGTCGTCACCACGCCCAACCGCGAGTACAACGCGGTGTTCGAGCAGCCGCAGACCCTGCGCCATGTCGACCACCGCTTCGAATGGACACGCGCTGAATTTCAGGCCTGGGCCCAGGCGGCGGCCGGGCAGTACGGCTACAGGGTGCGGTTCGAGGGGATAGGCGACGAGCATCCGGACTACGGCGCGGTGACGCAGGTGGGGGTGTTCGAGCAGACATCGCGCTCACCGTCTGGAGGATCAGGGTGAGCCGGGGACGTGGCCCGCAACCGGGCGCAGGTCACCGTGCCTATCCGGCAGATTCGCGCTGCTTCCCTGTCGCTGTCAGCATCCGACCATGAGAGACCTTCGGCCCGCCGAGCCCCGCGACGCCCACGTGGCCGCGCTGCTGCAGAACGCGACCAGTGAGCCCCATTTCTCCATCACGGCCCAAAAGTTGACCCACATCTTCGCTCAGGAGCGACATGGCTACGCTGTCAGCGAGGCGGCGGGAGTTCTCACAGGACTGTCGTCGTGCTGGCTGCCCGAGTTCCACCCCACGCACGCCTGGATTGGACTGCACCTGCATCCAGACGCGCTGGGTGACGGTACGGCAGCGGCGCATCTCACCTGGCACGCTGGGGAGGCCGAGCAGGCAGGGCGTACCCACCTGTGGCTCAGCGTGCGCGAGGACTACCAGCCTACCTGGCCGGACGTGGAAGCCCTGGGCTTCCGGGAAGTGCATCGCACCTTCGGCGGGGGCTTTCACCTGCAGCACCGGGGGGTTGACGGGGCGGCTCTGGAGACCAGGCTGGCAGCGCAGGGTTACCGCCTGGAGGCAGCGGCGGCCAATCAGCACGACGCGCGTCTGCAAGGGCTTTACGAACTGACGTGCGGTGACAAGGTCAGTGCTCCGCCCACCATCCCGCTGGCCTCGGCTGAGCTGAGCGACGAAGACGCGCTGTGGGAAGCGGCGGTGCTGGCCTGGCAGGGCGAAGATCTCGTGGGGCTCGCCTTGCCTGAGCGCTCGCGGCTGGAGGCGTGGAACGCCGTGCTGATCGTCCATCCGGGGCACCGCCGCCGTGGCCTGGGCACGGCTCTCCAAGTGCGGGTGGCACGGGCTGTCCAGAAGGGTGGCCGTGCCTTCCTCAATACCGCCGGTAGCGCGCGGGACGCGGCCTACCTGGGGGTGCTCCGCCGCTCAGGTGCCAATATCGAGCCCGACTGGATCGCGTACGACCGTTCGATAGCCGGGCTGGGCTGACCTCTCTTAACGCCCGACCTCGAATGCCTGCTTCCGGCTCAGCACAGCCTGACCCCGGGCGCTGGTGACCTTCAGCTCCAACGTGTGCGGGCCGGGCGTCAGCTCTGCGGCCCGCAGCGTGAAGCGGTAGGGGAGGGCGGCGGCGGTGGGTACGGGGCGGCCGTCCAGTGTCAGGGCGACCTTCACCCCGGCGTCCAGCGTCTTGACCCACAGCGCGCCCTGCACGTCCTCCTGCACCTTCAGGCGGGTGGGGAAGGGCTGGGGCACGCGCACCGGGGAGGCCGGGTCGAAGCGCGTGCGGAAGGCCCCCACGTCCCGCAGCTCGCGGAACGCCGCCAGTTTGGCGGGCACCCCGCTCAGGCGGTAGTCGTTGCGGCGGCCCTCGCCCCTGTCCTGCACGAAGGCGCTGCTCAGCATGTCCAGGTTCAGCCAGTTGATGTTCTTCAGCCGGGGGTACTTCAGGGCGGCGCCCCAGTACAGCTCGCGCAGCCTGGCGAGTGCGAACCCCGTGAAGTCCTGCCCCGGCGCGGCGCTGGAGCGGTGCGAGGCGCCGTACTCCGAGACCTGGATGGGGTGGGTGCAGGCGTACTTGTCATAGATAGGCTTGAGCACGTCCAGCGGGCTCTCGTTCAGCGTCGGCTCCTTCAGGTTGCCGTTGCGGTAGGGCACCGAGTACAGGCTCAGGCCCACCCAGTCCACCGCGTCGGCGCCGGGGTAGTAGGAATCCAGCACCTCCAGCCGCGAGGGCATCGCCATCCAGACCATCGCCACGTTGGGCGCCTCGCGGGCCATGACGTCGTGCACCAGGCGGAATTTCGCGCGGTAGAGGGCCGGGTCGCGGCTCCATTCGTTGGCCGGGTCGTTGAACTCGGCGGCGAAGCGCAGGAAGATCGGCACCCCGCTGTTCGCCGCCGCCCGCGCGAAGGGCAGCAG
The DNA here is from genome assembly GCF_002901445.1 of Deinococcus koreensis. Taxonomy (NCBI): domain Bacteria; kingdom Thermotogati; phylum Deinococcota; class Deinococci; order Deinococcales; family Deinococcaceae; genus Deinococcus; species Deinococcus koreensis. The sequence goes on along the minus strand of NZ_PPPD01000001.1, from coordinate 1,623,473 downwards.
TGTGGCCTCCGTGACCTGCCGCAGCGGTATGGCCGGCTCCAGGGCGATGTGCAGGGCCCCGCCCGCCTGTTTCGCCGCCTGGGCCAGGCGGGCGGGGAACACCTCGCCGATGCCCGGCTGGAGCTTGAAGTAGCGGAAGTACACCGCGAAGCCGCCCTCCAGCCCTGGCCCCAGGCTGATCTGCGAGCCGCGCAGGGCGGTCTCGTCCACGTACATGCCCAGATACAGCCCGCTGGCCGGTTCGAACCTGGCGGGTTTGGGGGCGCAGCCGGGCACGGGGGCAGCGGTGGCGGCGTTCAGCACATACAGCCCGGCGTCCTGCCGGTAGGGCGCGGTCTTGTTCTCCAGGGCGCGGGCGGTCACCGTGTCGCCCCGGTCGCGGTAGCCCTGGATCGCGCGGGCGTAGGCGTCGCTCGCACCGGCCAGGTCGCCCGCGCCCACCAGCGCGTCGCCCAGCGCCCGCCAGTTGGCCGCGCTGGGGTTCAGCTCCGCCGCCCGCCGGAAGGCCAGCGCGGCCTGGGCGCTGCGCCCGGCTTTCAGCTCCTTCTGGCCCTGCGCGTACCACTGATCGGGGCTGGTGGGCGGCGCGGCGCCCACCGGCCCGGCCAGCGTCAGGGCCAGCAGCGGAACGAGCAGCGACAGCGGCGGGCGGCTCCGGGTCACCTCCCTATGGTACTCAGGCGGCCCCCGGCCCTGGTGTGGGCTGAGCCATCCGGCGGACGGCGCGCGGGGGCGCGATATGACAGCATCCACCCTGAGACCCCACGCCATGACCGACGCCCCCCACCTCCCCTCACCCCTGCTGGCGCTGCCCGAACTGGCGCTGCCCGAACTGGCGCTGGTCGCGCTGGTCGGCGCCTCGTCGGCCGGCAAGTCCACCTTCGCCGCGCGCCACTTCCGCCCCAGCGAGGTGCTCAGCTCGGACGCCTTCCGCGCCCTGGTCAGCGACGACGAGAGCAGCCTGGAGGCCACCGCCGACGCCTTCGAGAGCCTGTACTTCGTGGCCGCCAAACGCCTGGCGCGCGGCCGCCTGACCGTCATCGACGCGACCTCGGTGCGCCCGGACGACCGCCGCCGGCTGGTGGAACTGGCCCGGCAGCATGACGTGCTGCCCGTCGCCATCGTGCTCGATCTGCCCCGGAGCGAGCTGGAGGCCCGCCACGCCGCCCGGACAGACCGGGACTTCAGCCCGGCGGTGATCGGGCGGCAACTGGCCGAACTGCGCCGCACCTTCCGGGGCCTGGGCAGGGAGGGCTTCCGCCACGTCTGGGCGCTGCGGTCGGTGGCCGAGGTGGACGCCGCCCGGGTCACGCGCACAGCGCTCTACACCAATAAAAAGCACCTGAGCGGCCCCTTCGACCTCATCGGGGACGTGCACGGCTGCCTGGCCGAACTGCGCGACCTGCTGGTCAGGCTGAGCTACGCCCTGGACGGCGAGACGGTGACCCCGCCGCCCGGCCGCACGGCGCTGTTCGTGGGCGATCTGGTCGACCGTGGCCCCGACTCCGTGGGCGTGCTGCGGCTGGTGATGGGCATGGTGCACGCGGGCACGGCGCTGATGGTGCCCGGCAACCACGAGGAAAAGCTGAAGCGGGCGCTGGACGGCAAGGCCGTGAACGCCCTGCACGGCCTGGACGTGACCCTGGCAGGCCTGGACGCCGCCGGAGACGCCTTCAAACGCGAGGTGCGCGACTTCATCGACGCCCTGGTGAGCCATCTCGTGCTGGACGGCGGCCGGCTGGTCGTGGCGCACGCGGGGCTGCCCGAGAGGTACCAGGGCCGCAGCAGTGGCCGCGTCCGCTCCTTCGCCCTGTACGGCGACGTGGACGGCAGCAAGGACGACCTGGGCCTGCCGGTGCGCCGCGACTGGGCGGCCGACTATCGCGGTTCCGCGCTCGTGGTGTACGGCCACACCCCGGTGGCGGCGCCCCGTGGGGTGAACCGCACCCTCAACATCGACACCGGCTGCGCTTTCGGGGGGTCGCTCACGGCCCTGCGCTATCCGGAGATGGAGACGGTCTCGGTGCCCGCCCACGCCCAGTACGCGGTGCCCGCCCGCCCCTTGCAGGAGGCGCCGGCCCCCGCCGACGCGCCCTTCGATCTGGCCGACTTCCTCCAGGCGGGGAGGATCGACACGCGCACCTTCGGCGGTATCTCGCTGCGCTCCGGCGAGCGTGCGGCGGCGGTGGAAACCTTCAGCCGCTTCGGTGTCGATCCGCGCTGGTGCCTGTACCTGCCACCGACCATGAGCCCGGTGGAAACCAGCTCGCAGCCTGACCTGCTGGAGCACCCCGCCGAGGCCTTCGCGTACTACCGCGCCCAGGGCGTGGGGCAGGTCATCTGCGAGGAAAAGCACATGGGCAGCCGCGCCCTTCTGGTGCTGGCGAAGAGCGAGCAGGCCGCCCGGGAGCGCTTCGGCGTCCAGCAGGGTACCGGCAGCATCTATACCCGCACCGGCCGCCCCTTCTTCACCGACCCCGCCTGGGAACAGGACGTGCTGGAACGCGCCCGCGCCGCTGTAAGCGCGGCTGGCCTGTGGGACACGCTGGACACCGACTGGCTGGTGCTGGACGCCGAGATCCTGCCCTGGAGCCTGAAGGCGGGCGAACTGCTGCGGGGCCAGTACGCCGCCGTGGGGGCCGCCGGGAACGCCGCGCTGCCCGCCGCCGTGGCCGCGCTGGAGGGGGCCGCCGCGCGTGGCCTGGACGTGGGGCCGCTGCTGGAGCGCAGCCGCGGGCGGGCAGCGGATCTGGCGGCCTATCGAGACGCCTACCGCGCCTACGTGCGCCGGGCGGACAGCCCGGCGGGCGTGCAGCTCCGGCCCTTCCACCTGCTGGCGTCGGCGGGCGCGGTGCACAGCGACCGGGATCACCTCTGGCACCTGCAGACCCTCTCGGCGCTGGCGGAGGCCGATCCGGCGCTGTTCGGCGCCACCGACCACCGCGTGGTGACCCTGGCCGACCCGGCCTCCGAGGCGCAGGCGACCGCGTGGTGGACGGCCCTCACGGCGGCCGGCGGCGAGGGCACGGGAGAGGGCATGGTGGTCAAGCCGCTGGTCTTCCTGAACCCCGAGCCGCGCCTGCTTCAGCCGGCCATCAAGGTGCGCGGGCGCGAGTACCTGCGGATCATCTACGGCCCGGAATACACCCGCCCCGAGCACCTGGCCCGCCTGCGCGCCCGCTCGCTGAATGCCAAACGCTCCCGCGCCCTGCGCGAGTTCCACCTGGGGCTGGAGGGCCTCGCGCGCTTCGCCGAGGGTGCGCCCCACGCCCGTATCCACGAGTGCGTGCTGGGCGTGCTGGCGCTGGAAAGTGAGCCCATAGACGCCCGGCTGTAGCCTGCCCCGGCCGGGCTCTTGACTCTTCCCCTGCGGCAGAGTTCTACCCTGCAGGCGTGCGTCCCCTGATCTCCATTGGCCGCTTCTCCGAGCTGACCGGGCTGAGTATCCGGGCGCTGCGGCTCTACGAGGAGCATGGCCTGCTGGCGCCGGCGATCGTGGATGCCCGAACCGGCTACCGCTTCTACCGCTGGCACCAGCGGGCGGTGGCCGAGCGGATTCACCGCCTGCGCGAACTGGACATGCCGCTGGAGCTGATCGCGCGCTGTCTGCACGGCGAGCTGGGGGTGGGCGCCGCCCTTGAGCAGCATGGCGCGGCCCTGCAAGCCGAGCTTCAGCAGCGCGCCCAGACGCTGCAACGGGTGCGGGAGGCTCAGACCAGCCGGGCCCTGCCGGACTTCGAGGTGCGGATCCGCCGGCAGCGGGCCTGGCCCCTGTTGAGCCTGCGCTACCAGACCTCCCTGAGCCGCTGTGAAGCCGACCGGCACGAGGGCTACCGCTCGCTGCGCCAGCGCGCCGCCCGGCTGGGCACGCGCGCCGCCGGGCCGCCCCACGCGCACCATCCACCCCAGGGCGGCTTCGATCCGGATGACTACGCGGTGGTGCTGTCGTTGCCGGTGAGGCTGGCGGTGCCCGGCAGCGAACCCGGTGTCGGGGGACTGATCGCCTTCACCCGTCTGTCCGGCGACCTGACGACCCTGCTGCACGCCTATCAGGCGCTGGGCGACTGGCTGGCCCGCTCGGCCTACCGGCGAGGCGGCCCCAGCGCCGAGCGCTACCTGTGTCTGCTGCGTCCCGGCACGTCGCCCCACACCGAAGTCTGGGCACCTGTCCACCCTGTCAAGGAGGGTCTATGAAGAGTCTGATGCTCTCTCTGTCCGTGCTGGCGCTGGCCGGCGCTGCCCTGGCCGCCCCCCAGCCGGTCACCCTGAAGGCCAGCGACGGCGTTCCCGTGTACGGCCAGCACACCGCCGTGCCCAGGCCCAGGGGCGTGCTGCTGCTGTTTCACCAGGCCGACAGTAACCTGCACGAATACGATCCGGTGGCCGCGCGGCTGGCCAGGGAGGGCTACGCCAGCCTTGCCATCGACCAGCGCCTGGGCGGCGGGATGTTCGGCGCCGTGAACCGCACGGCGAAAGCGGCGCCACCTGCCGACTATGCCCAGGCGCTGCCCGATCTGGAGGCGGCCGTGGGGTGGGCGAAGGCCACCTATCCCAAGGCCAGGATCTTCGCGCTGGGCAGCAGCTACAGCGCCATGCTGCTGTTCCCCCTGGCGGCCCGGCACCCCGAGCTGGCCGGCATCCTGGCCTTCAGCCCGGCCGACTACACCGGCGACGGCCTGGCGATCCGGGCCGCCTCGACCCTGAAGGTGCCGGTCTTCGCCACCAGCCGGGGCGACCCGGCCGAGCGTGAGCGGATGGACGTGATTCTGAGGGCGATCCGCACATCCAGGGTGACGCGCTTCCAGCCGGTGGGCGGCGGCGGGATGCACGGGGCCAGCAGCCTGCGCGACGACCGCAACATCCTGGGCACCGCGGGGCAATACTGGGCGGCGCTGCTGAAGTTCCTGCGCGCGCCCTGACGGTGCCCTGAAACCGGAGTCAATTCACAGGAAGAACAAGCCGCCCCAGATCGAATGGGGCGGCTGAGAGGCGGACGCTTACTTCTTCGGCGCGTTGACCGTGATGACCGGCGAGCTCCAGGTTTCCACGTGGGCGGGATTGCTGGCGTCGCCCAGGGCCTTGAGGGCCGTGATCTTCACGATGTATTTGCCGTTGGGCACGGGCTTGCGCTTGTCGTGGGTGTTACCCACGCCGTTGAAGCCGCGGCTCCAGCTCACCTGACCGTCCCAGGCGAAGGAGAAGTTGCCGGTGGGGGTGGCGTTGCGGGGCAGGTACTCGTCGGTGCTGGCGTTGAAGAACTGCGAGTGCACGGGCTGCATGGTCGCGGCGTCCACGATATCCAGCTTCAGGGTGCGGGCGAAGTGGTCGAGGTGCAACAGGAAGCTGGGGTAGTCCGCGCCCTGCATGGTGAAGGTGGTCGGCGTGCTGATCGGCGTGAAGCTGCCGTCCGCGTTGGCGCGGGCCATGGTCTTGGTGCCGGTCAGGATGGGCAGGCTCTGGTAGTCGCCCTGGAAGCCGGCGTAGGGCACGCGCAGGGGGGTGCCGGCGCCGGTGGGCGTGAACACCACGTAGCCGCCGTACACGGTCTGGTTGGCCGAGGTCGGGGTAATGGTCACGGTGATGGAGGCAGAGCTGCCAGCCGGGACGGTCACCGTGGGGGCCGAGAAGGAGGCGGTGGCGCCGGGCAGCAGGGCAGTGGGCGTGTAGTAGCCGGACGCCCCCTTGCCGCTCGTCAGCGCTCCCTGGTGCGACAGCGTGTAGGTCACGGCGGCCGTGCCCCGGTTGGTCACGGTCAGGGTCTGGGTCTTGGAGCCGCCCGCCGTCTCGTTCTCACCCAGCGACAGCTTGGAGGGGGTCACGCCGGCGGTGGCGCCCACGGCGCGCACCACGTTGATCATGCCCGCGCCCTGGCGATGCACGAAGTCGGTGTATCCGGCCGTGGGGGCAGCGCTCCAGGGCTTGGGCTCGGCCGTGTTCTGCAGCAGGGCGCGCATGTCACCGGCCGCGATGGGCTGGCCGGCCCTGCGCCGGGCCTCGATCACCAGCGCCGCTGCGCCCGCCACGTGCGGCGAGGACATGGAGGTGCCGCTCAGCACGGCGTAGCCGCTGCCGCCGGGCGACAGTTCGATGGGGTAGGCCGAGCGGATCAGGCCGCCGGGCGCGCCCAGGTCGGGCTTCAGGCTCAGGTCAGCCGCGAGGCCGTAAGAAGAGGAGGAGTCCAGCGTGTTGCCCGTGGGGTTGACATAGCTGCCGCTGTTGGGCGTCCAGGTGATGCTGGTGGGGCCGGCAGCGATGCGCGTGGCCAGGTTCAGGCCGAACTCGCGCGAGACGGTCACGACGGGGATGGTAATGGGCACGGCGCCCGCGACGGTGCCCGCGAAGGGGCCAGGAGTGCTGTTGTAGATCACCACGGCGGCGGCGCCGGCGTTCTGCGCGTTGGCGGCCTTGGTGGCGAAGGTGCAGGTGCCGCGAGAGATCAGGGCGGCCTTGCCGATCAGCGAGCCGGCGGGCAGGGGGTCGCAGCCGACCACGGGGGTCACGGCCTTCAGTTCCAGGCTGCCGCTGGTCGGCGCGGTGGGCGCCCCGGTGGCGTTCTGGTAACCGAACTTGTCGGCGCCCACCGTGAACTCGTTCAGGAAGACGTGGCTGTTCATGAAGTTCGCCACGCCGATGACCTTCTCGCCCACGCCGGGGGCGCCCGCCGAGAACACGCCGCCCGAGCCCGAGTTGCCGATGGACGCCGCCACGACCACGCCCGCGTCCACGAGGTTGCTCGCCGCGACCGCCGTGGGGTACTCCGCCCACGAGTTGAAGGCCGAGCCGATGCTCATGTTCAGCACGTCCATGCCGTCATTCAGGGCGCGTTCCATGGCGGCGACCATGATGTCGGCCTGGGTCGAGCCTTCGCAGCCGAACACGCGGTAGATGCCCAGCGAGGCTTCCGGGGCCACGCCCCTGGCACCGTTCGCGGTGGCGCCCCCCGCCGCGATGCCGGCCACGTGCGTGCCGTGCCCGCCGCAGTCGTCCACGGTGTCCTGACCGGCCACGGGATCGTTGCTGCCGTTGAAGGCGTCGCCCACGAAGTCGTAGGAGGCGACCACACGGCCCGTGAAGGCCGGGTGCTCGAGGTCGAGGCCGGTGTCCATGATGGCGACCTTCACGCCCCTGCCGCTCAGGCCCAGTTCGCTCTGCGCCACGTCGGCCCCGGTCTGGGCGATGGCCGTGGCCATGTCAGGCTCCTCGCTGCCAAAGGCCACCTCGGGGCGGGGCACGCTGAGCACCGGGAAGATGGCCTTCACGCCGTCCAGGTCGCGCAGCTTGGCCACGTCGGCGGCGTTCACCTCGACCGACACGCCGTTCCACAGCCGCTCGAACTCCAGCCGGTCTTTGACCTTGAGACCCAGCGCCCGGGCCTGGGCCCGGAAGGCCTGCCGCTCCTGGGCGATGGCGGCGCGGTTGCCGCCCTTGCTGGTCGCCTTTTCCCTGAACTCGACGAACCAGGCGCGGGCCGTTTCGTTGGTGCCGGCCTCGCTGACGGACTGGGACTGCAGCGCGCTGGCCTGCTGGGCGGTGGGGGCCTGCTGAACTCCACAGGCGGCCAGGCTCAGGGACAGCAGGGTCAGGGCGACATGGCGGGGAAGAGCGGCTGGTTTCATGAATCCTCCTGAAGCGGTGGCAACGACAGAGACAGCCGTCGGGCCGACGGCATGAGGGCTCTGTGCGCTGTGGAACGAGAAATTGAAGGGTTGTCCCAAAGAACATAAGGACGACATGAAACGCGGGGTGTGATCCATGTTTCATTCACGGGTCAGTCAGAGTTCTGTCAGAGCCGATCAGGAGGGCGATAGACACGCGGGGAACGGCTTTTTTCCGCCCCGATGCCCCGGATGAAGCCCGCGGGATGCGTCACGCCGCCACACCAACGGCGTCACCGGACGCCTCCTCTTCACCGCCTGTCCTCTATATCAGGACAGCCTGACGGCGGGCCAGTGCCGAGCCGGGCCACATCCCCCTGGCGCTGTCCGGCTCGCCCGTCACCACCAGCCCTTGCGCTTGAAGTAGTAGGCCAGCAGGCCGCCGACCAGCAGGAAGCTGGCCCAGGCCATCGCGTAGCCGTACCGCCAGGGCAGCTCGGGCATGTGCTGGAAGTTCATGCCCCACACCCCCGCCATGAAGGTCAGGGGCAGGAACACCACGCTCACGGCCGTCAGGGTTCGCATCACCTCGTTCATGCGCTGGCTCTGCAGGTTCAGGTGCAGGTCGAGCAGGCTGGTCAGGAAGTCGCGCAGGCCGTCGAGCCGGGCGGCGGCGCGGGAGTACGAGTCCTGGGCGTCGCGGTAACGCACCAGATCGCCGGGGCTGGCGGCGGCGTGCCGGCCCAGCAGCGCGGTGGCCTCGCGGGCGTCGGTCGCCAGCCGGCGGGCGTGGGCCAGCAGGTGCTTGAGTTCGAAGACCGCCTCGACCGGATTCTGGCGGGGCGAGCGGAAGACCTCCTCCTCCAGGGCGTCAAGCCGCGCCTCCAGCGTGTCGGCCAGGGTGAAGAACGAATCGGCGGTGTGGTCGAGCAGCTCGTAGGTGACCTCCGCCGGCGTGTTCACCGCCTCGCGGCCCACCAGCGTCCAGGCGGCGTCCAGCGCGCGGGTGCCGGCGCTGCTCAGGGTCAGCACGGTGTCGGCGAACACGAACACCGAGACGCGCTCGGTGAACTCGTCGGGCGTCTCGGGACGCGTGAAGGAGCGCACCGTGATGAAGCCGTGCTCGGGATACTGCTCGGCGCGGCTCCAGTGTCCGCGCTCCAGCGCGTCCTCCAGCGCCAGGCGGTTGAGCGTGAAGGCGGCCCTCAGCCGCGCGAGGTCGTCGGCGCTGGGGTCGCGCACATCGATCCAGAGCCCCTGGGGTTCTCCCGTCCAGTCCAGTTCCTCGCCCGTGCTCAGGCGTTTGGCGCGAATCATGGGCGCATCGTAGAGCGGGGCGGGAGGTGGGGAGCGGAGGGCAGAGGGTACGGGGCGTGGGGGCGTAGGCGGCTGGCGCCGTTATCCTGGGCCGGTGAGCGCGTGGATGTGGGTCTTGCTGGGGGGAGCGCTGGGGGCCGGGGCGCGCTACGGCGTGCAGCTCGCCCTGGCGCCCGTGGTGCTCCGCAGCGGCTTTCCGGTGGCGGTGCTGCTGATCAATGTGGTCGGTTCCTTCCTGCTGGGCCTGACGGTGGCGCTGGTGGGGCGCGGCGTGTGGCCCGAGGCGGCGCGGCTGGCCTTCGGCACCGGGGTGCTGGGGGCCTTTACCACCTTCTCCACCTTCAGCGTGGAGGTCGACGGCCTGCTCGGGCGGGGGGCCGGTGGCGCGGCGCTGGGCTACGTCCTGCTGAGCGTGGGGCTGGGCGTGCTGGCGGCAGTCGGTGGCCGCCTGGTGGGGGCGCGGCTGTGACCGGGGAGGCGCTGTGACCGGGGAGGCGCTGTGACCGGGAGAAAGCGGAAAAAGGAGGTGACCCGCCCGCCCGAGCAGTTTCTGGAACTCTCGGAGGTGCTCGACTATGTCGGGCAGGTCATCGCGCGGGGCGTGCCGGGGGCCGTGTGGGTGCGTGCGGAGGTCGCCTCGCTGACCGATCGCCGCCACCTCTACCTCGACCTCGTGCAGCTCGGCGAGGACGGCGAGGTCGCCAGGTGCCGCGCCACCGTCTGGGCCCGCGACCGCTCCCTGCTGGAGGCGAAATTCCGCAAGGCCACCGGCGGGGGCTTCTCGGCCGGCCAGAAGCTGCTGCTGTTCTGCACGCCCGAATTCCACCCGCAGTACGGCTTTTCCCTGCACATCCTGGACACCGCCCCCGAGTTCACCCTGGGCGACGCGGCCCTGCGCCTGGACGCGATGCGGGAGACCCTGGTGCGCGAGGGGGTCTACGGCCAGAACCGCCTGCTGCCCGCGCCCCAGGACTTCGCCCGTCTGGCGGTGATCGCCCCCCAGGAGGCCGCCGGCCTGGGCGACTTCCGCCGCGAGGTGGACGTGCTGGAGGCGGCCGGAATCGTGCAGATCCGCTATCTGGAGGCCACCTTCCAGGGCGCGGCGGCCTCGGCCAGCCTGGGGCGCGCGGTGGCACAGGCGCGCGCCCTGCACGAGCACGCGCCGCTGGACGCCCTGGTGGTGATCCGCGGCGGCGGCGCCGTGAGCGACCTGGCCTGGCTCAACGACCTCGACCTCGCCCGCGCCCTGGCGACCTTCCCGGTGCCCGTCATCACCGGTCTGGGCCACGCCCGCGACGACACCCTGCCCGACGAGGTCGCGCATTCCCGCACCGACACGCCCAGCAAGGCCGCCGCCCTGATCGTGGGCACGGTGCTGGGGGCCGCCTCACAGGCCCAGGAGGACGTCCGCACCATCCGCGCCCACGGGGCCCGGGCGCTCGTGGACGCCGACGCCCGCGCGCTGTGGGCGCGTGACCGGATCCGCACCGCGGCGGAGCGCCTTCTGGACGCCGCACGCGCCGACGTGGATTCCCTGATGCGTCAGGCGCTGGGGCTCACGCCGGAGCGCACCCTGGCGCGCGGCTACGCCCTCGTGCGGGGCCGGGACGGCGAGGTCGTGACCCGCGCGGCACATGTACAGCCGGGCGAGCGCCTGATCCTGGAATTTTCGGACGGCCAGGTGGCGGTCGGCGTGGACGCCTGAGCGGCGGGGCTGGCGTTCAGTCCCGCGTGAGGGTGCAGGTGCCGCTGCGCGCCTCGCCCACCAGGGCTCTCAGGGCGGGCAGCGTGGTGGCCGCACCGGAGCCGCTCAGCCCGCCCGCGAGTTCCAGCATCACGGCGGCGGAGTCCCTGACCAGCAGCCCCTCGGCGCTCTTCCAGCCCGCCGCCGGGGCCACGAAGCAGGCCGTCACCGTGCCGTCCGATCCCGGGCCGTACGCCTGTGACATATCGACCATGCCCACCAGCCCGCCGTCCACCCGCGCCAGGAGCAGGGCGCTGCGCGCGCTCGGGCCGTCGGCGTCGTATTCCCAGCGGTCACCCCGGAGTCTGCCGCCACCGCTGAGCGTGAATCGCTGCGACACGCGCGGCCCGGTGACGGCCGGACCTTCCACCCGGAACACGTCGCCCACCCGGAAGGGTTCCTGGGGCGGGGTGTAGGCGCAGGCGGCCAGCAGGCCCGCGAGCAGCGTCAGGACAGGCTGCCTCATATCTCCTCGGCCTCTCCGGTCGCCACCGGGCGCGTGTCGTCGCTGATCCAGTCGCTCCACGAGCCGGCGTACAGGCGGTTGCGGGGGCCCAGCGGCACGCCCGAGAGTTCACGCGCCAGCACGTTCGGCGTGGCGCTGACCCCGCTGCCGCAGTAGGTGATGGTGGGCGAGTCCCCGGCGTCCAGATGCACGCCCAGCGTGTCCGGATCGCGCCAGCGGCCCCGGCCATCCAGCACGCCGCTCCACTCGCGGTTCACGGCGCCGGGAATGTGGCCGGCCTTCGCGTCGATGGGCTCGACCTCGCCCCGGTAGCGGGCCTGGGCCCGCGAGTCGATCAGCAGGGTGGAGGGGTCACGGTGCTGCACGTCCTGGGCGGTGGCGACCATATCGGCCTGCACGTCCGGGACGAAGGTGGTGGGTGCGTGCGCCGGCTCGGCCGTGCTGGCCCCGCCCCCGGCCGCCACCCAGGCGGGCCAGCCACCGTCCAGCACCGACACCGCGCGGTGCCCCAGCCAGCGCAGCAGCCACCAGGCCCGCGCCGCGTAGAAGCCCTGCCCGGTGTCGGGATCGTCGTAGCACACGACCACCGAGTCGTTGCCGATGCCCACCGAGCCCAGCCACGCCGCCAGCACCCCCGGGTCGGGCAGGGGATGGCGCCCGCCCGCGCCGCTCTCCTGCAGGGGCCCGCTCAGGTCGGTCTCCAGGTCGGCGTACACCGCGCCCGGAACGTGCCCCTCCAGATACGCGATGCGCCCGACCAGCGGGTCGCTCAGGGCGTAGCGGCAGTCCAGCACGCGGAGGTTCGCGTCGGCGTGGTGCTCCAGCAGCCAGGCGGCGGTGGTCAGAGGAGAGGTGGGGGGAGTCATACCGGGAGGCTACACCTGTCCTCCGTCTGCGTGCCAGCCACTTCAATCCGGCCCAAAACAAAAAACCCGCCCTTCGCGGACGGTGATAAGAAAAAGATAGCGTGCCATGCAGGAGAAGTCAAATCCATGCAGGGGGCGGCGAAAGCGCTGTCCAGTACGGATATTCTGCCGGGCAAGCGTGGGTGTGAATGTATAGCACGAGGCGTGTTGGGGCAGATCCCTCACTCCGCTCAGGATGGCCGTTCCGAGGGTGTCTTGCCGGTTGTTCCTCCTCATCGTCGACGGGCCAAAACAAAAAATCCGCCTCTCGGGCGGTGATAGGGAAAAGATAGCGTGGAATGCGGAAGAAGTCAAATCCATACAGGGCATCCGGAAAATGCCCTCCAGTACACAGATTCCCGCCCTCAGACACCGGGACGGATACATAACGCGGGCATCGTCACCAGCGGGCCATGTCCGGCACGGCGGCGGGCCCGGCGCGGAGGGAAGTCCCTCTCTGCTCGCCGATCATCCTCAGCCCAGAAACGAAAAACCCGCCTCTTCGGCGGTGATGGGATAAAGATAGCGCCGGATTCAGCGGAAGTCAACCCTATGCAGTTTCCCAGAAAACACCGTATCAGGGCGAACTTTTCCTGAGTCGGGGGCGATCCGGATGTATACCGTGGCCGATTGCGAGGCGTCCCCGCCCGCCCTTCCAGCACTCCTGTATACTCGCACGTCTATGCCTGTGTTCTCGCCGTGAGAACCGGGCTTCGGCGGAGCACCCTGACGCTGGGCAGCTCCGACACCGCAAGGAGCGTCTGACATGTACCCAGACTTCAGTCTTCCGGCCCATATGTGCTGGATGTGCCTCCAGACTTCCGTCTGGGCACCATTTCTCCTACTCGCTCCGCTCGCCGCCCTGACGGGCGTGGAGGGCTTCCATGCATAAAGTAGCCATCGTAGGCCGACCCAACGTCGGCAAGTCCAGCCTGTTCAACCGCCTGATCGGCCGCCGCGACGCGGTCGTGGCCGACTTTCCCGGCGTGACCCGCGACGCCAAGGAAGGGCTGATGCTCCACCAGAACCACCGCATCACCCTGGTCGACACCGGGGGGCTCTGGAGCGGCGACGAGTGGGAAGCTGCCATCCGCCAGAAGGCCGAGTGGGCCATGGAAGGCGCCCAGGCGGTGATGTTCGTGGTCGATCCCCGCGAGGGGCTGTCGGCCGCCGACTACGAGGTCGCCGACTGGCTTCGCAAGCTGGGCACGCCCGTGATCGTCGTGGCGAACAAGATCGATTCCCAGAAGCACGAGGTTTACATGGCCGAGCTGTGGGGCCTGGGCTTCGGCGATCCGGTGCCCATCAGCGCCGAGCACGCGCGCGGGCTGGACGACCTGATGGACCGCATCATGGTGCATCTGCCCGAGGACGACGAGGACGTGCCGGAAGTCGCGCCGATCCGCATCTCGCTGATCGGGCGGCCGAACGTGGGCAAGTCCAGCCTGCTGAACGCCATCACCCAGTCCGACCGTGCCATCGTGGCCGACCAGCCGGGCACCACCCGCGACTCGCTGGACGTCGAGTGGGACTACGGCGGGCAGCGCTTCGTGCTGGTCGACACCGCCGGCATCCGCAAGAAGCCGGACACCGCCATCGAGGACTACGCCATCCAGCGCTCGCAGGCGGCCATCGCGCGCTCCGACCTGATCTGGCTGGTCGTGAACGCCACCGAACTGGGTGACCACGAGCTGAAGCTGGCGAACCTCGCCTACGACTCGGGCAAGCCCGTGATCGTGGTCGTGAACAAGTGGGATCTGGTGCCCGATCAAGACCTGAAAAGCACCGAGAAGGATCTGAAGCAGAAGCTCCACCACATCTCCTTCGCGCCGCGCGTGTACACCTCTGCCATCAACGACTACGGCATCCACGAGATGCTGGCCGAGGCCATGAAGCTGCACACCAAGTGGCAGAGCCGCATTCCGACCGCCGAACTCAACCGCTGGCTGGAAGTCTGGCAGATGCGCCAGAGCGTGCCGAACTTCCACGGCAAGAAGCTCAAGCTGTACTTCATGACCCAGGTGGAGACCTCGCCGCCGACCTTCGCCATCTTCTGCAACCGCGCCGACTTCGTGACCCGCGCCTACGAGGGCTTCCTGCAAAACCGCATCCGCGAGGATCTGGATCTGGCGGGCATCCCGGTGCGGCTCAAGTGGAAGGAGAAGGGGCCGTACAAGCGGGGCAAGAAGGGCGAGGAAGCCGAAGCCTAAACCGGCATTTACCCAACTCTGGCGCCGGCGCGCGCGGGGCACTCCAGACTGCCTGTGCCGGGCAGTCTGGCCCTGTTTGATCCCCCTTCTCTCAGCCCCTGGAGGCCCCATGAGCAAGACCCTGCAAGACCTGTCCCAGAAGATGCGCAAGATCGACATCGCCATGCTCTCGACCCATACGGCGGGCGGCAACATCGCCGGGCGCCCCATGAGCAACAACGGCGAGGTCGAGTACGACGGCACCTCGTACTACTACACGTACGAGGACACCCGCACGGTGCAGGACATCGAGAAGGACGACAGGGTGTCGCTGGCCTTCATGGGCGAGAAGGGCTTCTCGGTGGCGGTCGAGGGCAAGGCCAAACTGATGCGCGACAAGGCCAGCCTGGAGGAGCACTGGACGAAGGGACTGGAGCAGTGGTTCAAGGACGGCGTGGACACCCCCGGTATCGTGATGATCCAGGTCGACGCGACCCGCGTGCATTACTGGGACGGCGAGGATCAGGGCGAGATCAAGCTCTGAAGTCTGAACGGCCAGGGCCACCGGGAGACTTCTCGGTGGCCCTGGCCGTTGACGCCTGGAATGAAGCGCTCAGTGCTGGGTCGCCGCGCCCCTCCTGGGCAGGGCGTGCAGCACGGCCACGATGATCCCGCCGACGATCAGGCCCAGCAGCCCCGAGCCCAGGGTGTCCACCAGCCACTGCACCAGCCCGGGCGCGAAGCCCACGGCCCGGCTGGTGGCGACCGCCGCGTCGTGCAGGACGTGGGCGGGGCCGGCGATCCCGAAGGTCTCCAGGCCGGCGATCAGGATGTGCCCGCCGACCCACAGCATGGCGGCGGTGCCGATCACCGACAGAGCGCCCATCACGACCGGCATCCCCCGCACTAGGCCGCGTCCGAACGCGCGGGCGATGCCAGTGCCGCTGCGGGCCAGCCGCAGGCCCAGGTCGTCCATCTTCACGATCAGTCCGACCACGCCGTAGACCAGCACCGTGATCATGACCGCCACCACGATCAGGATCAGCGCCCGCGAGCCGAAGCCCTGATCGGCGACCTCGGCCAGCGAGATCGCCATGATCTCGGCCGACAGGATGAAGTCGGTGCGGATCGCGCCGGAGACCATCTGCTGCTCGTGCGCGGCGCTGGACAGCTTGGCCTCGCTGCTCTCGGCGCTCTCGTGGTGGCCGCTGAGGGCCTCGTACAGCTTCTCGGCGCCCTCGAAGCACAGGTACGCCCCGCCCAGCATCAGGATCGGCGTGATGGCCCAGGGCAGGAACTGGCTGAGCAGCAGCGCCGCCGGCAGGATGAACACGACCTTGTTGCGCAGCGAGCCCCGCGCGATCCGCCAGATGATCGGCAGCTCGCGGTCGGGCGAGAAGCCCGTGACATAGCGCGGCGTGACCGCCGTGTCGTCGACCACCACGCCCAGCGCCTTGACCCCGGCCTTGCCGGCCGCCGCGCCGATGTCGTCGATGGACGCCGCCGCGATCCGCGCGATGGCCGCCACGTCGTCCAGCAGGGCCACCAGGCCGCCGCTCATGCCGGACGCTCCGGGCTGCAGGTGGGGGAGAGGCGCAGGGGCAGGAGAGGAGGCCAGGGAGTCATCAGGGTCTCAGGGTAGCGGCCGGCTGCCCGGGAAGGGCCACAGGGCTGTTGACCTTTTCTGCACAGACCTCCGTTCCCGCCTGGCCTTCCGTCCGGCCGCCCGGCGCGGGCAAGGCCCCTCAGGGCTGGTAGGTCTTGATCACGCCGCCGAAGCCGCTCAGGCTGCGCGCCCGGTAGAACACCAGACTGATCGGCAGATTCGAGCCGCTGGCCGGCACGAAGTCGATGTTCAGGCGGTCGGACTGGGCGCGCCACAGCAGGGTCGGCTCGCTGGGCTTCAGGGCGCTGCCCACGCGCGGCAGTTTGATGGTCTGCACGATGGGGCCGTCCAGCACGTTCATGGCGCCCCGGTACAGGCCGCCGCGCGGGCTCAGGGCCACGGCCGCGCCCGCCGCGCCGTTCACCTCCAGGTCGTAGAGCACGCCGTAGTTGCCGCTCAGTTTCACGCTCTGGCCGGTCAGGGCGTCGGTGCCGGTCAGCGCCGGGTCGACCCGCCCGTCGCCGATCACGATGCGGGTGGGCAGCGAGCCCAGGGTCACGCGCAGCCGCCGCACGGCGCCCGGGAAGGTGCCGCGCACATGCTTGCCGTCGGGCTTCAGGTAGGGCAGCTGCTGGGCCACCTGCGCGCTGGGGGGCAGGGTGTCCTCCAGCATCAGGATGGTCAGTTCCACGCGCCCCGAGGTCACCAGATCCTGCATCAGGTTCACGCCGCTGCCGGGGCTCAGGGTGGGGCTGGCATACACGGCGGCGGTCGAGCCCGGACTGAGGGTCAGCAGGCTGCCGCCGGTCGAGGCGAAGTACTCCATCAGCGTGACCTGACCCAGCGTGCCCTCGATGCGGGTGGGCGCCGTCTCGCCCAGGCGGGTGGTGCGGATGTCCACCGGGCGCTCGTCGAGGTTGCGGGCCAGGATGTACAGCCGCGCCGGGCGGCCCAGCCCGTTCAGGTGGTAGGCCAGCATCCGGGCGCGGCCCTGCACCGTGTCCTGGTACAGGATGCCGCTCTGGGTGGGCACCTCGGGGCTGTCGCTGAAGATCAGCGGGGAGGTCTCGCCGGCCACCGGCACCGCCAGCGCCGACGGGTAGTTCAGCACCTGCGGGTCCGGGAAGGAGTCGCCGGGCGAGGCGTATTTCAGCGCGTAGGTCAGCGGCGAGTCCATCGGGGCGCCCGTGACCTGGATGGTGCGGGTGTACGGCCGGCTCAGCAGGCCCCGGCTGTTCGTCACGTTCAGGGTGACCGTGTAGGTGCCGGGCTGGAAGTAGGCGTCCTGGCGGCCCGTCCACTTGCGCGAGGTGATGTCCGCGCCGTCCGGGTCGAAGGCGTACTCGGTGTACACGACCCGCTCGCCCGGGGCGTACACGTTCTTGTCGGTGGAGAAGCGGGCCTGCGGGGCCAGCGGGTTGCCGCCGTCGCGCAGGGCGGTCAGGGTCATGGTGCGCCCGGCGTCGCCCTCGGCGACCAGGTTGGCGTTCAGCGCGTCGGCCAGGGTGCGCGCGCTGACATACAGCACGCCGCCCAGCGCAGCCACGGTGCCCTCGGGCTGGGGCGCGCCGGCCAGCACGCCGCTCACGCGGCGGGTGTCCACCAGCAGGCGCCCGAGCTGCAGCTGCCCGCTGCCGATGGCCCCGGTGGTGTTCAGCGGCTGATCCAGCAGCGCCGCCGCGTCGCGCAGGGGCAGCATGGCGCGGCCCCCCACCAGCCGGGGAGGACTGCTCCACTGGGTCGCCTCGCCGTTGACGTACACGGCGGCCTGATCCACGCTGAAGGTCAGTTGCACCGACCCCACCGACGCGGCCGCGGGCGCCGCCTGCGCCGCCCCGCCGCTCAGCGCCAGCAGGGCGGCGCCCATCACGGAAGCGCCCAGACCAGTACTGCCCAGACCAATCCCACCCAGAACAGTGCCGCCCATCACAGGCGGCGACAGCAGGGCCAGCGTGGTCAGGAGGGCCGGACTTCGGAAGCGGGGGAAGTGCATACCAGGGCGGGGGGAAGACGACAGCATCGCGCAAGTATGCCCGCCGAAGCTGACTGGAGTCTGCGGAATTGTCCCAGCGCGGCCCGCCTCCCCCGTGAGTGTTAAGGCCCTCCCAACGCCCACGGAAACGCCCGGCCCGGCGGGGGCCGAACCGTGCGATTTTCAGGTTATGAGCTGCGGCGAGGCATACACTGGAGTATGTCCAGCCGAGGTGAAGTGCGCCCGTGAAACGTCCGCTCTGGATCTGGGGCCTGCTGGCGGGCGTGCTGGCCCTGCTCGTGCTGAGTTTCATGCTGCCGCGCGGCGGGGGCAACGACCTGAACCTGACCGACTTCACCACCGCCCTCAAACGCGGTGAGGTCAGCGAAGCCCGCGTCACCTTCCAGAACGGCACGGCGCTGCTGAGCGGCACCCTGCGCAGCGGTCAGCCCTACTCCACGCGCACCCTGATCGGCGACCCGGTCGTGAAGCTCGACGCCCTGCAGGCCGCCGGCGTGAACGTGTCCTACCTGCCGCCCGCCCGCCTGAGCGTGCTGGGCGTGCTGAGCATCCTGCTGACCCTGGCCCTGATCGTGGGCCTGATCATCCTGCTCCTCCGCAGTCGCCAGGGGGGCGGCTCCGACGCGGCAGGCACGTTCGGGAAGTCGAAGGCGGCGGTGATCGCGGAGGGGCAGATCAAGCTCTCCTTCCAGGACGTCGCCGGCTGCGACGAGGCCAAGGCCGACCTGCAGGAAGTCGTCGACTTCCTGCGCTCCCCCGAGAAGTACCACTCCCTCGGCGCCCGCATCCCCCACGGCGTCCTCCTCGTCGGCCCCCCCGGCTCCGGCAAGACCCTGCTCGCCAAGGCCGTCGCCGGCGAGGCCAAAGTCCCCTACTACTCCATCAGTGGCTCCGACTTCGTCGAGATGTTCGTGGGGGTGGGCGCCGCCCGCGTCCGCGACCTGTTCGACCAGGCCCGCAAGTCTGCGCCCTGCATCGTCTTCATCGACGAGATCGACGCCGTGGGGAGAAAACGCGGCATCTCGCTGCAGGGCGGCAACGACGAGCGCGAACAGACCCTCAACCAGCTGCTCGTCGAGATGGACGGCTTCTCTTCGGGCCAGGAGGTCATCATCCTGGCGGCGACCAACCGCCCGGACGTGCTGGACGCCGCTTTGCTGCGTCCCGGACGCTTCGACCGGCAGGTGGTGGTGGACGCGCCGGACGTGCGGGGACGCGAGATGATCCTGCGCATCCACGCGCGCAAGAAGCCGCTGGACGTCTCGGTGGACTTGGGGGTGGTGGCCAGGAGGACGGCGGGGATGGTGGGGGCGGATCTGGAGAACCTGCTGAACGAGGCCGCGCTGCTGGCGGCCAGAGAGGGGCGGCACCGGATCACGGGGCGGGACGTGGACGAGGCGCGCGACCGGGTGCTGATGGGGCCGGAGCGGCGCTCGCTGGTGGTGCGGGAGGCCGACCGCAAGGTCACCGCCTACCACGAGGTCGGTCACGCCCTCGCCGCTCAGCTGCTCCCTCTGGCCGACAAGGCGCACAAGCTGACCATCGTGCCGCGCGGGCGCAGCCTGGGCTCGGCGCTGTACACCCCGGAAGACCGCATGCACCACACGCGCTCCGCGCTGCTCGACCGGATCTGCGTGGCGCTCTCTGGGCACGCGGCCGAGCAGGTCGCCACCGGGCAGGTCACGACCGGCGCGGCGAGCGACTTCCAGGTCGCCACGAACCTCGCCCGGCGCATGATCACCGAATGGGGCATGAGCGAGGTCGGGCAGCTGGCGCTGGCGCAGGACACCGGCAACTACCTGGGCTACGGCCCGCAGCAGGGCATCTACAGCGACCACACGGCCGAGCAGATCGACGTGGAACTGGGCCGCATCCTGAACGGGCAGTACGAGCGGGCGCTGGCGCTGCTGGGCGAGCACGCCCACATCCTGCACCGCCTCACCGACGAGCTGATGATCCGCGAGTCGCTGAGCGGCGAGGACGTCCAGACCGTCCTCGCGGGCGGCACCCTGCCGGCGCTGGAGCCGACGCCCCGGCCCGGCGACGATCCCCCCGCCCCCACCGGCCGCCTGACCCCCGGCCCGGCCTGAACGCCCAAAAGCAGAGGGGCCAGCGGTTGCGACGCTGGCCCCTTGCTTGTTCGGCTCCTCCCGGTGATCTCAGCGCGCGCCCTGGGTCTCCGGCACCGCGCAGGAGCCGTCCTCGCAGCCCTCGGCCACGGGGGTGTCCAGGCGGGTCAGCGGGGCGGGGTGGAGTTCGGCCCAGACCTGCTCCAGCGCGCCCCGGAGCACCTGCGCCTCCTGCGCCCCGCTGACCCCGTACCGGCCGCCCAGCACGAAGAAGGGCACGCCGCTGATGCCCAGCGTCCGGGCCTGCGCCTCGTCCTGGCGCACGGCGTCGGCGTAGGTGCCGGCGTCCAGCGCGGCGCGGGTCTGGGCCGCGTCCAGACCGACCTCCTGCGCCAGCCGCACCAGGGTTTCGGGGTCGCCCACGAGTTCGCCCTGCGTGAAGTAGGCCAGCAGCAGCCGCTCCTTCATGGCGTCCTGCAACCCGTGCTCGGCGGCCAGATGGATCAGCTGGTGGGCCAGGAAGGTGTTGGTGGGCCGCAGCACGTCGAAGCGGTAGTCCAGGCCGTCGCGGGCGGCCACCTCGGTCACCTGGGCCATCATGCCCTGGGCCCGCGCCGCGCCGCCGCCGTACTTGCGCGCCAGGATCTCGGCCATCGAGGCGTCCTGCCGGGCCGGGGCACTGGGATCGAGTTCGAAGCTGTGCCACACGACTTCAACCTGATCACGCCCGGCGAAGTCCTGCAGCGCCGCTTCCAGCCGCCGCTTGCCGATGTAGCACCACGGACAGGCGATGTCCGACCAGACGTCGACGCGCAGGGTGGAGGGAGCGGCGGGAGAGGGGAGGCTCATGCTCCCATTGTGCCCCGCTTTAAAAAACAGAGTGAGGGGGCGCACACGATCCTCGCCGCCCCCTCACCCGCCTGCCAGCGCTCTGAACTTCAGCGGTCGCCCTGGTCGCAGGCCACGCCGTTCGAGTTGGAGTCGAGCCCCACCCGGTAGCCCTCCCGGCCCAGCCGGATCGGGGCCTTGTTCGCCGCGCGCATGGCCCGGCAGCTGGCGTAGAACACCCCGGAGAGCGGCGCGCTGCGCGTGAACGGCGTCAGCAGCGTGCGCGCGACGTAGCCGCCGCGCCCCTGATACGAGGTGCGGCACCACTGCCCGCTGCACGCCACGGTCAGCAGCGTGCCGCCGGGCACCACGCCCACCACCAGCCCGTTCGGGGCGGCCACCCGGCGCAGGTTCGATTCCACCCTGGTATATGCCGTGGCGGCCTGCGCCGAGCCCAGCCACGTCCCGCCGACCAGCGCCAGCGCCAGCACCTTCTTCCCCGCCACACGTCCTGAAAACAGTCTCATGGTGCCAGCCTGACATGCGCCCCCACGGGTGCCATGAGCGCTTCCTGAGTTGCCCCTGAGGCGGCGCGGCGGCTGGATGGACACGCGGCCTCAGGGGCGCTGAAGTGTCCAGCGATAGCGCAGCCCCCCGACCTCCGCACTTCGCCTGGACGCCTGGATCAGCGCCCGACCCGGCTGTCCGGGAGCAGGGCGCGCAGCACCGGGTCGTCCCAGACGTTCTTCAGCGGATCGTAGAGCCCGAAGCCCGAGGCCAGTTCCCACCACGCCCAGCTGAGCCCCTGCGCCTCGGCCTCGGCGCGCATGAAGGCGGCCCAGCGCGCCCGGTCGGCCTGCGGCCCGGCCCGGAAGGCCCCGAACTCGCCCAGGAAGACCGGACGGCCGTTCGCCCGGCCCCAGGCGGCCGCCGTACGGATCGGCGCCGCGACCTCGTCCTGCGCGCTGCCCAGGGCCGGGCGCACCCCGGCGCTCGTGACCACGTCCAGCCGCCGCAGGGTAAACGGCGCCGCCGCCTGTTCGCCCTGCGGCATCAGCCACAGGTCGCGCAGGGTGCCGCTGCCGCTGCAGGCCGCCACCGGCACCCGCGTGAGCGCCCCCGCCTGCGCGGTGATACTGGCCGACGGCGGGCTGGTCTTGCCGTCGTTGCGCTCCAGGCACACCACGTTCAGGCCCAGCGTCCGGTCGCTCACGAAGGCGAGTTCCTTCACGCCGGTCAGCGGCTCGTCGCGGTGGAGATACAGCGCCCCGTAGGCCTTCTGCGGCGCCACCGTGAGCCCCCCCGCTCCGCCCGCGAGGGTCACGTCCCACGACCAGTTGGCCCAGCCGTTCGCCGGGCGCAGGCCCCCCGCCGGCCACGGGATGCCGGTGGGCCGCGCCGGGCCGCCGAAGTCGGTGCCCTGGTGCGTGAATTCCATGGGCGTGTAGTGGTGGAAGGTCACGATCAGGTGTCCGTCGGCGGGCAGCCGCAGCGTGCCCAGCCGCTCGGCCGAATTCCACCCGACCGGCCCGACGATCACCACCCGGCGCGGGTTGGACTTGCGGATCACCGCCAGCGCCTGGGCCTGCAGCTCGTTCCAGACTGCCTCGACCTTGCCGTTCGGCTCGTTCAGTACCTCGAACAGCACCTCCGGCCCCTGGTTTCGGTAGTGCGCCGCCACCTGCCCCCAGATGGCCAGGAAGCGCGGGCGGTGCGCGGCCGGCTCCCGCATCAGTTCCTCGTAGTGGTGGAAATCGAGGATCACCGCCAGGTTCCGGCGCCTGGCCTGAGAGACCGCCCAGTCCACCCGCGCGAAGAAGGCCGGATCGACCGTATACGGCGCCTGCGCCCCCGCCCTCGTGTTCCAGCGCACCGGCAGCCGGATGGCCGTGAAGCCCGCCGACCTCGCCAGATCGAAGAAGCGCTCCTCCAGCTTCAGGCCCCACTCGCCCTCCTGCGGGGCCTCGAGCATGTTGCCGAAGTTGATGGTGCGCCGCAGGAGGCCGTTGGCCCGGAACGCGGCCTCGCGGCCGGGCGGAACCTGCAGGGTCACGCCCCGGCCCGGTTGGGGCGCCTGGGACGGCGCCATCAGGCCCAGACCGACCAGCGCCACCGCCGCCACCCCTGCTCCCGCCAGACTGTTCATCCTTCACCCTAGGCAGGCGCGGTGAGTTGAACGTGAGGTCAGTTGGGAGACGAAGCCCCTGACCTATCGTGCATCACTGCACAATTGCCCCTGTACTATGGACGGGTATGAAAAATCCTGCATTCGGCCTGATCCTGCTCGCGTCCCTCGCCCTGGCCTCCTGCGCGCCCAAGTACACGGCGGCCACCCAGAAGCCCGTGGCCGACATGAGCTGCGCCGAAATCAAGACCGAGCTGGGCCAGCTGGCCACGGTGCGGAGCGAGGCCCAGAGCAAGAGCGGCGTGAGCAAGGAGAACGTGCTGTTCGCCGTGTTCTTCCTGCCCGGCGCCGTCGTGAACGAGCTGGACAACCGCGACGTGATCGCCAAGGTCGACGCGCGCACCGCCGAACTGGTCAAGGCCCAGAGCGCCAAGAACTGCCCGGCGAGCTGAGGCAGACCGGGCCCTGACTGACGGGCTCTGCCTGACGGGCGATAGAGCTTCCCCCCACAGACCTGATGTCCGTGGGGGGACTGTTGACCGAACGCATGAGGCGCCCGAACCGGGAGGGTCTGCCTGACTGGTGCCTACTTGTGGCCGCCGCCGTGCCCGCCGCCGTCATCCGAGCCGCCGCCACCACTGCCACCACCACTACCGCCGCCACTGCCACCACCCTGGTCGTCGCCGCCGTCATGGCCGCTGCCATCGTCGGAGCCGTGCCCACCACCGCTGCCGCCGTGGTCATCGCCCGCATCGTGGCCTGCGCCGTCGTCTGCCCCATCATCTGCACCGTGGCCGCCGCTGCCGTGGTCGTCTCCGGCATCGTGCCCGGCTCCGTCGTCGGCCCCGTGGCGGGCCTCGGGCTCCTGACCGCGGGCCTCGCTGTTGTCCAGCGCGGTTTCCAGGGGCAGCACCCGCTCGCCCACGCGCACGCCCAGGCGCTCGGCCTCGGGTTCGCGGGCGGTGATGGGCGAGGCCAGCACGAAGGTTCTGACGGTGCTCACGCCGTTCACGGTCACCGTGACCCGCAGGGTGCGGCCCGCCTTCAGGTCGCCCGTGGCCTTCAGGTGGCCGCTCAGGGCGCCCGTGGCGACCACCCGTCCATCGGCGTTCAGCACCTCGACGGTCTGGGTGGCGGCGGCGGCGAAGGCCAGTCCGGCGCTCAGGGCCAGGGCGGCCAGTCCTCGTTTCAGGGTGATCTTCATGGCCCTATTGCACGCCTTTGCACCGCCGTGCGCCATGGCCCAAGGTCGGACACCCAGGGGGGGCGGAGGTCGGGGCAGGGGGAGGCGTGGCAACAGGGGGTGCCCCCCCGATCCGCTCTATACTCCTGAGAGGAAGAGTCTTTCGCCTGGAGGTAAAGAGTGACAGCCCAGATGCGCTTCGACCTTGCCGCACTGCTGCGGCAGCACAACCTCAGCCAGAAGCAACTGGCGCAGGCGGCCAACATGCGCCCCGCCACCGTGAACGCCATCTACAATGCCCGCGTGGAGCGGATCGA
Source organism: Deinococcus koreensis (assembly GCF_002901445.1). Taxonomy (NCBI): domain Bacteria; kingdom Thermotogati; phylum Deinococcota; class Deinococci; order Deinococcales; family Deinococcaceae; genus Deinococcus; species Deinococcus koreensis. The sequence goes on along the minus strand of NZ_PPPD01000001.1, from coordinate 1,599,136 downwards.
GGTCAGCACCCTGGTCGATTTGGTCAGCGGTCTGCGCCGCCTGGGCGTGAATGCCGACGTGGGCGACATCCTGCAGGTCATCGACGTGCCCGACGAAGCCGAGCAGGCCGCCCGAGAGCGTGCCCTGCGCCTGCTGGGTGGCGAACCCTGGGGCCTGAGGGCCGCCGGTTCCGCCGTGCTGGCTGAGGTCAGCGGGCCACCCATCGAGGAGCTTCTGCGCGAGCACCGTGGGCCAGAGAGTTGATACCGAACCTACGCGAGTGCGGGACATGCCGTGGACAGATCGGCATGCCTTTCCACCGCTCCAGTCCGGCATCTGTCTCATGCTCGCTCCGCTCAGCCTCGTCCTGGGCTCGGCTGAGTTTCATATGACGCTGCTGTATCTGGACACCTCAGCTCTTGCCCGGCTGTACACCCTGGAACCGGGCCACGAGAAGGTTCGTGCCGCACAGGCCGCTGCCAGTGGCGACATTACCCATGCCATCACCTATGTGGAACTGCACTCCGCGCTGGCCGGGCGAAAACGGCGCAGGGCCATCAGTGGCCGCGCCTACCAGACCGCCGTGCGGGACATCGAGAGCGACTGGCTGACCATTCGCCATATCGCTACTGACGACCAACTCCTGCAAGACGCCGCCCGACTGGCCCAGGCCCACCCGCTGCGTGCGTATGACGCCGTGCATCTGGCCGCCGCCCAGGCGATAGCGCCGCTGGGCATTCAGTTCATGACCTTCGACTTGACCCTGCGGAGCGTGGCCGAGGCCGTGATGCCAGGGCAGGTGTGGACGCCATGACCGATCCGGTGGAGCCGGAACGTGCAGAGAACAGCCCTGCCGAGCTAACCCCAGAGGAGCAGGCATTGGCAGAGGAATACGCTGCTTACGCCCGCTCCGGCGAACACAGGGAATTCGACGACTGGAACGACATGGACGGCCTGGAGTCCAGCGACGGCAAAGACTGGTAAGGGTTAGGAGCGTTTGCGCTGTGCTCGCATCTCTTCGTCAGTCAGCATGTCCTGCGGGTCTACGGTGCCGAACACGTTGAGGATTTTTAGTTGCTGCTCAGTAACGTCTGCCTCGTCTGGAACGGCTTTGATAAGCCAATATCCATCTGGCCGTTTCAGCAGGGTCAGTGTGTCGCCCTCGGCCACGTCAAATTCCGTGAGCACATCGGCTGGCAATGCAACCGATCCATCCGGCCCCAGCGGCAGAAGATAGGGCTTCGCGTCGCTCATACCAGAGTGTAGGGGCAAAGAACGCAATACGGTAAAGGCGCTGGGAGAAGCAGCGATGCTCCCCCAACTCCCCGCCCGCCCCCACTACGGGCGAAAGCCGAAGCGGGAGCGAGGAGCAGTCCGCCAGTGGTCAAAGTCTTCACTCTTTCTGTGTTTGCGAAAATAATAGTCAAAATGTGTCGCGCAAGGTGAAAATCTGAGCTAGTCTAATCCCAACCCGCTATGAATCTACTCGAACAGTATAGCCAAATGCAGTCAACAAAAGACGGCCTTCGTGAATTTAGAGTCGACCTACACGTACACACTCCAGCATCTAAAGACTCTAAGTGGCCTGAGGATGATCCCCCTAAATTGTTGCGAGCTTTTTGGGATGCCGGTCTGGAAATCGTTGCTATTACTGATCACTTCTCGGGGTCATATATTGATCGACTTAACGAAGCGAAAAAGCACATGAAAAAGCGTATAGAATTCCGAGATAGGCCCTTGCCTCTTATATTACCGGGAGTCGAAATAGAAATTAGAGGTGTCCACCTTACCTGCGTCTTCCCTGAAGAGAAGGGTTCGGCCGATATAGATTACTTTCTGAGCCAGATTAGAATAGATGTAAGCGACCGAGGTAATGAGAAGGCTAATTGCATCGCCGGGATAGATGAAGTAAGAAGTGCAGTTTCAAAAATGGGCGGGATTATTATAGCCGCTCACTGCAACTCGACCAAAGGATTATTTACAATATCAGGCAAAGATTTTGAGGATATCTATGCAATTGTGGATGTATTTGAAGTAAATAAAGCAGATCTTGCGAGAAATGTACTAGCTATTTCGAGTAAGAAGCCTGATATTATCAATAAACCATTTGTTCAGAGTTCGGACGCTCATCAGGAATCAGATTTATTGCGAAGTAATTTCCGGCTGAGACTTGATGGCGCTTCCTTTGCAAGTTTGAAACAGATTATATTCGAGCCAAAATTCAGGTTGCCTAACTTCTCAAGTAAAATAAAGATTCTTGGTATGCGAATAAATAGTGAGCACGGAATTTATAAAGACACTGTATTTAGATTTAATAGCAGTCTAAACGTAATTATTGGCGGAAGAGGGGCGGGAAAGTCTATACTTATTGACACTCTGCGTTATACCTTAAATGATCTGCCGTCATCTGCGGAATTGTTGAGCAGAGACGGCGGTATTCTTTCTAGGTTAGCAAATACATATAGAGAAGGCGATTCGATCTCAGTCTTTATGGAAGTTGATGGTAGAATTTATAGCTGCATAAGGCCATTATCGATTCAGAAAAAGGGGCGCGAGTATGAAGCGTCTGCCAGCGAAAGGTGGTTTATTTTAGAAGCGGGGGATTTTTCTCACTGCGAAAAGCCAAATGTGTCGTTTATAATATACTCTCAAAGAGAAATTGAGAAATTGACTACGCAATCTGAGCAAATCGGGGATATATGTGATGACTATTCCGAAATGGTCATTCGCACTAAAAGAGAGGAAGAATCTATTTCCGATGAGATAGATGGATTAATTAATAATAGGGAAAGCCTTTTAAAAATCTCGGAAAAGCTTGAAATAAAGTCTGCACGTTATTCTGAAGTCATTGCCGAAGTTGATAGATACGAGAGTTTACTAAAGGAAGTTGACGGTTCAAAATATAGCAAGATGCATAAAGCGGAGATAGAAACCAATAAATACATAAGATTGGTCGCTGACAAAGTAGACATTTTGCGTGAGAACGGAAAAACAATTAGTAATGATTTGATCGAACTAAGAAATTCATTCACAAATCAAAACGAGTTTGTATCTGACGAGTTTGAGAGGTTTTTTTCATTTATTGGTCGCTGGTCTTCCGAGATCATTGAATTGATGTCGTTTTCCGCAATACCGAAATTTTCTGAATCCGCAGATAGAAAAGATTGGCAAGCGAAACTGGAAACCGAGAAACAGGCGTACGAGAAGATCGTCCGCGAGTCTGGCCAGGACTCTCTTGACATGCTCTTACCGCGTCTGAATAGACTAAGAGAGGAAAGGGATAGGTTAGCCAGGGAGATAGATAGGGAAAAGTTAGAGATATTAAAGATATCTAAAACTGAGCAAGAAATTATTGATAAGTCAAAAGATTTAGACGTAAAGCGTTCTGAAATCAGGACAAGGCGCGAAGAAAATATACAAAATATTAATCTTAAAACACCTGCGAATATATACATCGACTATGCTGATTCGCTAGAAAGGTACAAAGAGTTTCTTGACGATTTGCTGAAATCAAAAGGCTTGTCAGATAAAACAGGAACAATTGGAAAAATTCAAACAATTTCGAGTTCAAAGATGGTGGCACTGGCTTTAGCAAATGACATAGAGGGGGTAAAAAAGCTTGGCATTTCTGAAGCGAACTCGCTAGTATTAATACCAATTTTCAAAAGTACCTCTGGTATGAAAGCGATCCGACATACGGCAGTATTTGCCCCAAAATATGGCTTGGAAAAAATGGGTAGGAAGTATAATGTCGATGAGCTTTCGATTGGCGAAAGGGTGAGTGCAGTGTTCCCGCTCTTAACTATCAACTCAGGCTTGCCTATTGTTCTTGATCAGCCTGAGGACGACTTAGACCATGATTATATTATTGAAAATATCATTGGAACTATTAGATCTAGCAAGTTAAGTCAGCAATATGTTATAGTGACTCATAATCCAAACATTCCTGTTCTTGCCGACGCTGACCAAGTTATTAAGGTGTCACGAGATGAGGTAAACCGCTGTTGCTACATTGAAGCTCAGGGAGGCTTGGAAAACATAATAATAAACGATAGAATTGCTCAACTTGAAGGCGGATTAAAGGCGATAGAGCTAAGGTTCAACAGATACAAACGGTGATTTGGCTATCTAACCCACTCCTGCAAGCTCTTCACTCCCAGCACCTGTCCCTTCGCGGCGGCAATCGCCTTCGCCGTCCACTCGGCGGCCTCCCTCGTGCTCACGATCGGCACGCCGCGTTCCAGGGCGGTGCGGAGCAGCTTCGAGCCCGTCACGTCGATCAGCAGTGCGGGCAGTGTATCGCCGTCCTGCTCCCGGAGCACGCTCAGTCCAGCGCCTTCCAACGCGGCGGCCACGTCATCCAATCCTTCGCCCAGTAATAAGGCGGTGCCCCCCGTGGGCAGGTTGCTCTTGGCCCCCAGCTGCGCCCGGTAAAAGGCCAGGTACGGGTCGGCGTCGATGCCCATGCTCTCGCCGGTGCTCTTCATCTCTGGGCCCAGCACGGGGCTCACGCCCGCGAACTTCAGGAACGGCAGGTGCACTTCCTTGACCGAGTACATGAGGGGCACGGGCGTGTCATGCACGCCGATCTGATCCAGCGTGTGCCCCACGGCAATCCGGGCGGCGCTCTTGGCGAGGGGGTGGTTCACGGCCTTGGACACGAAGGGCACCGTGCGGCTGGCGCGCGGGTTGGCCTCCAGGATGTACGCCACGTCGTCCTTGACCGCCCACTGCACGTTCATCAGGCCGCGCACGCCCAGCTCAAGCGCGAGGCGTTCGGTGTCCGCCTTCACGCGGGCCAGCAGTTCGGGGCTCAGGCTGACCGGCGGCAGGATACAGGCCGAGTCGCCGCTGTGGATGCCGGCGGCCTCGACATGCTCCATGATGCCCATGACGACCGCTCTGTTCCCGTCGCACAGCGTATCCACGTCCAGCTCCAGCGCCCCTTCCAGAAACTGATCCAGCAGGATGCTCGGCTGCCCTTCCACGGCGGCGTAGACTTCCGAGAGGTACGTGGTCAGCTCGGCCATGCTCCGCACGGTGCGCATGGCGCGGCCCCCCAGCACGTAGGAGGGCCGGGCCATCAGCGGAAAGCCCAGTTCTTCGGCCAGCGCGGCGGCCTGATCGGGCGTCTGCGCGACCTTGCCCAGCGGCTGCGGCAGGCTTAGGCGCTCGCACAGGGCGTTGAAGCTCGCGCGGTCTTCGGCCTCATGGATCGTCTCGGGGCTGGTGCCGATGATCGGGGCGCCAGCGTCGGCCAGCCGCTTGGCCAGCTTCAGCGGCGTCTGCCCGCCGAGCTGCACGATCACGCCGATGGGCTGCTCGTGCTCGACGATGTTCATCACGTCCTCGAAGGTCAGCGGCTCGAAGTACAGGCGGTCGGCGGTATCGTAGTCCGTGGAGACCGTCTCGGGGTTCGAGTTCACCATGATGGTTTCAAAGCCCGCCTCCTGCAGCGCCCAGACGGCGTGCACCGTGGCGTAGTCGAACTCCACGCCCTGCCCGATGCGGTTGGGGCCGGAGCCCAGGATCATGACCTTGGGTTTGTCGGTGGGCCGCACCTCGTCCTCCCACTCGTAGGTCGAGTAGTGGTACGGCGTGTGCGCCTCGAACTCGGCGGCGCAGGTGTCCACGGTTTTATAGACCGGCGTGGCGCGGGCGGCCTTTCTGATGCCGCGTACCTCTAGCTCGCTCATAGCGGTGGACGGTGCCTTCCCGTCCCGAACGGAGTGAGTCGCCGCCATGGAAGCGTCGGGAGCTGGAGTGGCTGACTCCGGCGCTGTTCCGGAGGCGGACACGGAAGCGGACGACGCGCTCAGCCCCACGATCTCGCCCAGCCGCGCGTCACTGAACCCCAGGCGTTTGACCTCGCGCCAGATCTCGTACTTCCACTCTGCTATCGGCCCCAGTTCCAGGATCTCGCGCTCGGCGTCGATGATCTCCTTCAGCTGGCACAGGAACCAGGGGTCGATCTTCGTGGCCTCGTGCAGGTCGGCCACCGTCTCGTCGCGGCGCAGCAGCTCCAGCACGGCTTCCAGGCGGCGCGGATTACCGTACAGCAGGCCGCGCAGTTCCTCCACGCTCATGGCGGCGAAGGCCCCGCGCACGTCGGACTCCACCGAGCGCATGGCCTTCTGCAGGCTCTCCTTGAAGGTGCGCCCGATCGCCATGACCTCGCCCACGCTCCGCATCTGCGTGCCCAGCGCGTCGGACGTACCGGGGAACTTCTCGAAGGCGAAGCGCGGGATCTTGGTGACCACGTAGTCGATGGAGGGCTCGAAGGAGGCCGGGGTGACGCGGGTGATGTCGTTCGTCAGCTCGTCGAGGTGGTACCCGACCGCCAGCAGCGCGGCGATCTTGGCGATGGGGAAGCCGGTGGCCTTGCTCGCCAGGGCAGAGGAGCGGCTCACGCGCGGGTTCATCTCGATCACGATCACGCGCCCGTCTTTGGGGTTCACCGCGAACTGGATGTTGCTGCCTCCCGTGTCCACCCCGATCTCGCGGATGATGGCGAGGCTCATGTCGCGCAGCCGCTGGTATTCCACGTCGCTCAGGGTCTGTGCCGGGGCCACGGTAATGCTGTCGCCGGTATGCACCCCCATCGGGTCGAAGTTCTCGATGGAGGTGATGATGACCACCGTGTCGGCGGTGTCGCGCATGACCTCCAGCTCGTATTCCTTCCAGCCCAGGATGCTCTCTTCCAGCAGCACGGAGGTGACCGGCGAGTCGCGCAGGCCGCCCTCGGTGATCGCCAGGAACTCCTCGTAGGTGTGCGCGATGCCGCCGCCCGTGCCCCCCAGCGTGAAGGAGGGCCGGATCACGATGGGCAGGCCGATCTCCTTCTGATACTCCACGGCTTCGTCCATGGAGTGCACCATCCGGCCCTTGGCGGTGGCGATACCGATCTTCTTCATAGCCGCCTGGAAAGCTTCGCGGTCTTCGCCCTTGTGGATCGCCTCGGCATTCGCGCCGATCAGCTCCACGCCGAATTCGGCAAGCGTGCCGCTGGCGTTCAGATCCATCGCCAGGTTCAGCGCGGTCTGGCCGCCCAGCGTGGGCAGCAGCGCGTCGGGACGCTCCTTCTCGATCACCTTGCGCACGAACTCGGGCGTCAGCGGCTCCAGGTACGTCGCGTCGGCCAGATCGGGGTCGGTCATGATCGTGGCCGGGTTGGAGTTCACCAGCACCACGCGGTAGCCCTCGCTTTTCAGGGCCTTGAGCGCCTGCGTGCCCGAATAGTCGAACTCGGCCGCCTGCCCGATCTGGATGGGGCCGCTGCCGAGAATCAGGATGGTTTTCAGATCAGTACGCTTGGGCATTCCAGAGAGGAAGTATGTCACGGAAAGGGGAGAGGGGCGTGAGGCCGGATGTATGACTATGCAGAGGGAGGAAGGGCAGACGTGTCTATGTCCAGGGCAATGGTCGAGAGATAGCTCAGGTACTTGGGATCTTCTCCATCAAAGATCTCCGGCCCGGCCAGGGCGTAGGCACCCATGAGCCCGTTGCCTGCCCGGCGCATATCGCTCAACTCGAAGGCGCATTGCCCTATGCGGAGGTGGATGAATGCGTTGTCCAGCGGGCCAATCAGCTGAGCCCGATTGAAGCTCTGCCAGGCATCCTCGTAGCTACCCCTCAGAAAGTGGGCGTCCCCTATCGCGGTGTAGAGCCAGAAGGTCGCGTCCCAATGGTCAACGGGTTCCGGCAGGAGGTCGAGCGCCTGCTGGTAGGTGGCAAGAGCGGCGTCGAACTGCTCCGCTTCGGCAAGGTCGTCCCCTTCGGCACACAGCCGAGTCACTTCTGCATGAAGGTCATCGCTCAGCTCTGCGGGAAGGGTCATGGCGGAACTATAGCCACACGTTTGCGAGCCTCCTGCATAGAGCGGAGTTCTACTCTTTTGTCGTCTGATCTGTCTTGGTTTGTCAATAAGCGCTCCACTCAGGGTGACGTCTCCGCCCCCTACACGATCTTCAGCCGCTTCTCTTCCTCATAGACCCGCTCCAGCACGAATTCTTTCAGCAGGGTCTGGTACGAGGTGCCCTTCACTTCGGCCAGGTGCCGCAGCCGCCGCTCCAGATCGGCGCTCAGGCGCAGGCTGGTGGACTTGGATTGTCGGCCAGCGTGGCGTGAACGCTTGGGCAGGCGGGCCAGCAGGTCGGCAGCCTCAGGGTTCCGGGCGGCCAGATCGAACAGCCCATCGCCCAGTTCGTGGGTGGCCCAGAACTCGGCTTCCTCAGCCTCGCTGGCGAAGGTCGGAATGTCGCTGGGATCGTTGATGAGGATGAGTGTGGTCATGTGCTTACCTCCGGTAACGGCGTTTTTCGGTGTCGGTGGCGTCGCGGGCGGTGACCACACGGATCAGGTCTGCCCGGTAGGTGAAAATCACGGTCAGATACCGTCCGTCTTCGGTCTGCCCGACCAGGGCGCCGCGCCATTCGCCATCGTTGGCGGGTCGCGCGAAGGCGGGGACAGCGTCCGGGTCGCTCAGGGCGTCTTCGGCCTCGGCGGGCTCGACACCGTGCCGCGCGATATGTCCTTCGTTGGCGTCATCCCACTGGAAGGACATGGATATAGTGTAGCGGCTTTTGTTGGTACGAAATACAGCCGAACCCTGAACATGCCGGGACACATCACCTCATCTCCCTCTTGCAATAAAATTGAAACAGTGCTAAAAAATTGAACATGCGGGATCGGCCGCATTGGGAGGCCGGATGGAACTGCAGCGCGTCCTGAGCACGCCGGAGGAACTCAAAAAGTTCGCCGACCCCACCCGCATGCTGCTGTTCCGGCTGCTGGTCGGGCGCGAGGGCACCCTGACCCAGCTGGGCCGCGCGCTGGGCCTGAAGCCCAACCTGACGCTCTACCACCTTCGCCAACTGCTGGAGCTGGGGCTGATCGAGGTCGTGCGCCACGACGACACCGGCAAGCACTACCGCGCCACGGCGCTGAACGTGGGCATCTCGCCCACCCTGCGCCTGCGCCCGGAGGCCGACCCGGACAGCCTGACCCCGCCGCCCTCGCCCGCCCCGCCGGGGGGCCTGCCTCCCCTGCAGGAGCGCCTGCACCTCGCGGACGCCGACCGGCTGGCCCTGCACGCCGAACTGGCGGCGGTGGTGGCCCGCTACGCCGCCCGCCAGACCCCCCGGGCCGACCCCTGTTTCGTCGGCGTCGCCGTGCTCAGCCCGCTGGACGGCGAGAGAGGAGACCCATGACGACTGCTGCCCCTCCTGCCCGCTCGCCCCGCCCCTGGATCGGCCTGCTGCGCCTCGCGGTGCCCGGCCTGATCGGCGTGGCGGCCCTCTTTCCCACGGCGCGCGAGCTGGTGCGCGGCCTGCTGGAGCGCCCGGAGACGGCCGCGCGGATTCCGGCGAATCTCCCGCTGGACGCCGTGACCGCGCTGGCGCTGATTCAGCCGGGCCTGCTCACCGTGGGCGCGGTGGTGCTGGGCGGGGTGCTGGCGCCGAAGGTGGGGCTGCGCTCGGTGCTGGCGGGCACGGCTCGATTGAGCCGCAGCGACCTGGGCCTGGGCGTGCTGTCGGGCGTGTTCAGTGGCGCCGCGCTGGTCGCGCTGGACGCCCTGACCCGGCCCCTGCTGGGCGAGGCCGGCGCGGCCCTGAGCCTGAGCCAGCCGCGCGGCCTGCCGGAGACCCTGGTGGGCGTGCTCTACGGAGGCGTGACCGAGGAACTGCTGTTGCGCTGGGGCGTGATGACGCTGCTGGTGTGGGCCGGCTGGCGGCTCTTCCAGCGCGGCCAGGGGGCGGTACGGCCGGGGCTGATGTGCGGGGCGATCCTGCTCTCGGCCGTGGTGTTCGGGCTGGGCCACCTGGGCGCGGCGGGCAGCCTGGTCGCGCTGACCCCGGCGGTGATCCTCCGCACGGTCGGCCTGAACGCGCTGGTCGGCACCCTCTTCGGCTGGCTGTACTGGCGGCGCACCCTGGAAACCGCCATGGTGGCGCACGCGTCCTGGCACGTGACCGTCACGCTGATCGGGCTGGGGCTGGCGGCGCTGGCCTGAGCCTGGGCTCGGCGCTCAGTTCACGAAGCTGCCGGAGCTGGCCTGGACGTCGTGCATCACGCGGTTGCGGCCCGACTGCTTGGCGCGGTACATGGCGGCGTCGGCGCGCTGGACGCAGTCGTGCAGGGAGTGGGTGTGTTCGCCGTGCGTGAGGCCGAACGACGCCGTGACCCGCTCCACCGGCCCGAAGCGCTGCGAGGCCACCGAGGCGCGCAGGAACTCCACCAGGGCGGCGGCGCGTTCCGGGGGCTGGCCGGGCAGGATCAGCAGGAACTCCTCGCCGCCCCAGCGGGCCAGCAGGTAGTTGTTCCCGCTCAGTTCGCGCACCAGGGCCGCCACGCCGCGCAGCACCTCATCGCCGACGTGGTGGCCGTGCTGGTCGTTGACCTGCTTGAAATGGTCGATATCGAACAGGACGACCGTCCGCACGCCCCGGCGCAGGGCGGGCCAGTGTTCCTCCGCGTAGCGGCGATTGGGCAGGCCGGTCAGCACGTCCATGTAGGCCAGCGTCCGCACCTGCGCCAGCCGCTGCTTGACGTAGGCCAGCGAGCCCAGCAGCGCCACCGTGACCCCCTGCGCCAGCAGGAACTGCAGCAGGATGGCAAACAGCCGCACGCTCCAGTCGCCGGCCGCCTGCAGCTGCGGCACGGCCAGCACCGTGATCAGCAGCATGACCGCGTAGGTCAGCGCCACAATGCTGAAGGCCTGCCGCACCTCCCAGGCCAGGAAGGCGGTGGCGAACATCACGGGAAACCAGTAGGTGGCCTCCGTGAGCCGCTGATCGGGGCCGACGTTGGTTCGCAGTTCGTTGGCCAGGGTCGCCAGGAAGTACAGGGCCGCCACCGTATACACCGCGCCCAGCGCCCGGTGGGCCGGCAGCCGGCGCAGCTGCAGCAGGGAGGCGCTGAGCGCGATGGTCAGGGCCAGCGCGCTCAGGCCCCACAGATCCAGCGGATTGACACCCGGCCACTGCACCCCGATGCCCGCCGCGCAGGCCAGCACCCCCAGCGGCGAGAGCCACACGAAGGCGCGGCGGCCCAGGGCGTTCCACTGCTCCGGCTCGGCCGAGGGCGGCGGCAGGCGCCAGTTCCAGCGGCGGGCGGGCGGTGGGGGCAGGGGTGCGGGCAAGCGTCCTCCTGAGAAGAGATGGTGGCTTCAGTGTAGGCCAGTCTAGGGCAGGGTTCGTATCCCTGACAGTCCGTCCCGCCTGTCCGCTGGCCCCTGCACCCTGTCCCCCTGTGCGCTGGCGGGTGCGTGCGCGTGTACGCCATCCGGCCGATGGCAGCCCCCCGGTCGTTCAGTACGCTGCCCCTACCCCAGACCCTCGGGGTGTGATCCACCATGCCAACAGTCGCCTGACCACCCCCTGAAACCCTGCGCCCCCTGGGTGGCGCGTCCCGACTGTTGTTCCCGAGGTAGATGTGACCAAAAAGAGTGACCCCGTGCGGGTCTTCCTGACCATGGAGGCCGGGCTGGCCTTCACCTTCGCCCTGGCGTTCACGCTGCAGGGCCTGTATTTCGTGCAGGAGGCCGGACTGCGGCCCCTGCAGCTCCTGCTGATCGGCGCCGCGCTGGAGCTGAGCGCCTTCCTGCTGGAAGTCCCGACCGGCGTGCTGGCCGACGTCTATTCGCGGCGGCTGTCGGTCATCCTGGGCTGCGTGTGCCTGGGCGTGGCGATGCTGCTGGTGGGGCTGTTCCCGGTGTTCGGCGTGCTGCTGGCCGCGCAGGTGGTCAGCGCCGCCGGCTACTGCTTCCTGAGCGGCGCCCAGCAGGCCTGGCTGGCCGACGAGGCCGGCGAGGAACGCCTGGGCAGCCTGCTCATGCTGGGCGGCCAGTACGGGCGCGTGGCGGACATCGTGGGCATCCTGGCCACGGCCGCGCTGGCGAGCTTCGGCGTGGGGGTGCCCATCGTGGTCGCGGGTGGGTGCGCGTTGATCCTGGCCGCCTACCTGGCCCTGAAGATGCCCGAGCGCGGCTTCCAGCGCCCCGCGCCAGAGGATGGGCCCCAGGAGCGGTTCACCTGGGCGGCCCTGACCGGCACCCTCCGCCACGGCGTGCGCGAGGTGCGCGCCAGCCACACGCTGCTGTTCCTGATCGCGGCGGCGGGGCTGTATGGCGCGAGCACCGAGGCGGTGGATCGCCTGAACCAGTTCCTGCTGATCCGCGAGACCGGCCTGCCGGGGGGGCTGAGCGCCGCGAACTGGTTCACCCTGCTGGCGCTGGTGGGCTCGCTGGTGGGCTGGCTGGTCACCGAGCCCCTGCGCCGCCGCCTGGATCTGTCGGACGCCGCGCGGGTGGCGGGGGCGCTGCGGCTGGTGCTGCTGGGCTCGGTGGCGGCGCTGCTGGCCTTCGCGCTGGCCCCGGGCTTCGCCTGGGCGGCGGCGGCGCTGACCATCCACGGCGTGCTGGCCGGGCTGTACTCGCCGCTGTCTTCCACCTGGCTGAACCTGGGCCTCGACCCGCGCACGCGGGCCACCGTAAATTCCTTCGCCGCGCAGGCCGACGCGCTGGGACAGGTGGGCTGCGGGCCGCTGTTCGGGCTGGCGGGCAACCTCTGGGGCGTGCGCGCGGCGCTGGCCCTGGCGGCGCTGGTGCGGCTGCCCACGCTGGCGCTGCTGGGGCGGGCGGGGCGGGTCACGGCGTCCAGGCCGGCTGATCTCTGATTCAAGAAGATGGGGCGGGACGTGTCTGGCGCGTCCCGCCCCTTTTTCATCTCCATGTGTTCAGTCCAGCACCTCGCACAGCTGCATGGTCACGCCGCCCGTGGCGAAGTTGGGCACGTCCCCGGCGGTGGCCTGGCCCTGGGGGCTGCCCAGCCCGGCCTGGAAGGCGGCCATGTCGGCGAAATACAGCTCGGCGATCAGGTGGTGCTCGGGCGGGGTGCCGTCGATCATCGAGAGGCCGCGGGCCAGTTCCATGCGCTCCAGCCCCGGAATCTGGGCGGCCAGCCCGGCGTGCGTGCCGTGGTAGTAGGCGTCGAAGGCGGCGGGGTCGCTGGGCGTTGGGTACAGCACCGTGAGCTTGATCATGGGCTCTCCTGTGGGATGTCGTGCGCTCTGCATGGTACGCCGCCTCCCCGGTCGTATGACCTGCCCCGCCCCGGGGGCCGCGCCGGGCGCCCAGACTGCCCCTATGCCCGAACTGCTGCCCCGTGCCCGCGCCTCGCAGGAGAGCGTGTTCGCCCGCATGAGCCGGCTGGCCGTCCAGCACGGCGCCGTGAACCTGGGCCAGGGCTTCCCGGCCGATGCTCCGCCGGCCTTCCTGCTGGAGGCCGCGCGCCGCGCCGTGGGCACCCTCGACCAGTACAGCCCCCCGGCCGGGCTGCCGGCGCTGCGGGACGCCGTGGGCGCCGACCTGGGCGTGGACGGCGCCGACGTGGTGATCACCTGCGGCGCCACCGAGGCGCTGAACGTGCTGGCGCTCTCGCTGTACGGGCCGGGCGATGAAGTGCTGATGCTCGAACCCGTGTTCGACGTGTACCTGCCCCAGGCGCGGCTCTCGGGCGCCCAGGCGGTCACGGTGCCCATGCGCCTCGACCCGCTCTCCGGCTGGTCGCTGGATCTGGAGGAGGTGCGCGCGGCGCTCACGCCCCGCACGCGGGCGCTGCTGCTCAACAGCCCCTACAACCCGACCGGCACGGTGTTCTCGCCCCACGAACTCTCGGCCCTGATCGCCCTGGCCCGCCAGAACGACCTGTGGATCATCTCCGACGAGGTCTACGACGAGCTGTATTTCGGCGAGCGGCCCACGAGCCTGCGAACCCTGGCGCCCGAGCGCACCTTCACGGTGGGCAGCGCGGGCAAGCGCCTGGAGGCGACCGGCTGGCGGGTGGGCTGGATCGCCTGCCCGCCGGGGCTCTCCGGCATGGTCGCGGGCATCCGGCAGCAGGGCTCGTTCTGCTCGCCCACGCCCCTGCAGGCGGCGGTGGCGACGGCCCTTCCCCTGGCCCGTACGGAGGGCTTCTACGAGGGGCTGCGCCAGGAATACGCCGGGCGCATGGCCCTGCTGGCCGGTGGCCTGCGCGACCTGGGCGCGACCGTGTTCACCCCCAGCGGCACCTATTTCCTGACCGCCCTGCACCCCGAATGGAAGGCCGAGGAACTGGTCGAGCACGCGGGCGTGGCGGTCATTCCCGGCGAGGCCTTCTACGCCCGGCACGTGGCGCCGCCGGGCCTGTTGCGGCTGGCCTTCTGCAAGTCGCGGGTCGAGATCGAGACCGCGCTGGGACGGCTCCAGCGCGTCCGGGTCTGAGGTGCGCCGGCCGCGAAGCTGAGTGTTCCTTGAGCGATGAAAGTAATCCAATCCACATGGTTTATGCTCGGAGCCATGAGAAAGATGCTGATCCTGCTGGCCCTCGCGACCGCCGCCACGACCTCGACCGCTGCCGCCGACAAGTTCGGCGCGCACATCGGCACCAGCAATGGTCTGCAGTACGTACAGGATCTGTCCAGCTCCAACGCCCTGCGCTACAGCCTGAACCTGGATCTGATCAACCTGTTCTCCGGGGGTTCCCTGGCCGTGGGCGGGGACGTGGCCTACCTGAACGACTTCGGGGGCACCACCAGCGGCTTCGCGCCCTATTACGGCGCGGGCCTGGGCGCGTACGTGTCGGTGGGCAAGTCGACCGGCGTGTCCGTGTACCCGCACGGCATCGTGGGGCTGAATTTCGACCTGACCGATCCCTTCAGCGTGTTCGTCGAGGGCAGCCTGGGCGCCCGCATCGGCGTGGGTTCGGCCTCCTCCTTCGGGCTGGGCTACGGCGCCCGCCTGGGCGTGAACTACCGCTTCCGCTGAGGCGGAGGCCCGCCGCCCGCTCCCGTCGTCCGGGGGCGGGCCTTTCTTGACCCCTGCATCGTCCCCTGCTACCCTGGCTGCATAGCTATACGTGAAACACGTATATCCATACATCCTATGCCGACCCCGACCCTCCGACGCTGAGCCTGGCCTGACCCACAACAGGGGTTCAGGCGGCTCGGGCTGCTGGGGGGTCTTGCGCTGCCTTCACCCGACCTCCTCACACGGAACACGGCCTTCACACGGGAGAATTGAACCATGGACAAGCAGAAGATCGTCCTCGCCTACAGTGGCGGCCTCGACACCTCGATCATCCTCAAGTGGCTGCAGACCGAGCGCGACTACGACGTGGTGTGCTTCACCGCCGACCTGGGCCAGGGCGACGAGGTCGAGGAGGCCCGCGTGAAGGCGCTGAACACCGGCGCGGTGGCGGCCTACGCCCTCGATCTGAAAGAGGAGTTCGTGCGCGACTACGTGTTCCCGATGTTCCGCTCCTCGGCGCTGTACGAGGGCTATTACCTGCTGGGCACCTCGATCGCCCGCCCGCTGATCGCCCGCAAGATGGTCGAGATTGCACAGAAGGAAGGGGCGGTGGCAGTGTCGCACGGCGCGACCGGCAAGGGCAACGATCAGGTGCGCTTCGAGATGACCGCCTACGCCCTGAACCCCGACATCGTGACCGTGGCCCCCTGGCGCGACTGGGCCTTCCAGGGCCGCGCCGATCTGGAAGCCTTCGCCGTGGAGCACGGCATCCCGGTGCCCACCACCAAGAAAGACCCCTGGAGCACCGACGCGAACCTGCTGCACATCTCGTATGAAGGCGGCATCCTGGAAGACCCCTGGGCCGAGCCGCCCGCCCACATGTTCAAGCTGACGGTCGATCCCACCGAGGCGCCCGCCGAGCCCGAGTACGTGGAAGTCGAGTTCGAGGGCGGCAATCCGGTCGCCATCAACGGCGAGACGCTGAGCCCCGCCGCCCTGCTGCAACGGGCCAACGAACTGGGCGGGAGGCACGGCGTGGGGCGCCTGGATCTGGTCGAGAACCGCTTCGTAGGCATGAAGTCGCGCGGGGTGTATGAGACGCCCGGCGGCACGCTGCTCTACCACGCCCGCCGCGCCGTGGAGAGCCTGACCCTCGACCGCGAGGTGCTGCACCAGCGCGACCAGCTCGCTCCCAAATACGCCGAACTCGTCTACAACGGCTTCTGGTTCGCCCCCGAGCGCGAGGCCCTGCAGGTGTACTTCGACCACGTGGCGAGCAGCGTGACCGGCACCGCCCGCCTGAAGCTGTACCGGGGGAACGCTACGGTGGTTGGCCGCAAGGCGCCCCAGAGCCTCTACGACAAGGATCTGGTGTCCTTCGAGGCCGGCGGTGACTACAACCAGCACGACGCGGGCGCGTTCATCAAGCTGAACGCCCTGCGGATGCGTGTGCAGGCGCGGGTGGCGGCCAGGGCCGCGCAGAAGGAACCCGCGAAGGTCTGATGGCGGCGCTCACTGAGGTTGTCTCGGATCAGCTGCCGTACCTCGGAGGGCTGACCGAGGCCCAGGCGTCCCGGCAGCCCGCTCCCGGCGTCTGGAGCGCGAAGCAGATCCTGGGCCACCTGATCGATTCCGGCGTGAACAACCACGCCCGCTTCGTGCGGGCCAGTGGGGAAGACGGCCTTGAACTCCCCGGCTACGACCAGACGGCCTGGGTCGCGGCGGGCGGCTATCAGGAGCGGTCATGGGCCGAGGTGCTGGCGCTGTGGGAGGCGTACCAGCGGCAGATCGCCCGGGTCATCGCCGGCCTGCCGCCCGGGAGCCTCTCGCACACCCTGAGCATCGGCGGCGGCGAGCGCGTCACGCTGGGTTTTGTCGCCCAGGACTACGTGGCCCACCAGCTTCACCATCTGGCGCAGATTCCGGGGCGGGTGGGATGAGCCTGCCCCCCGGCTATGGCCTGCGCCCCGCCACAGTTCAGGACGCGGCCCTGATCCAGTCGCACCGGACGGCGATGTTCACCGAGATGGGCTCCGATCCGGCGAAGCTGGCGCGGGTGCATGAGCTGGGCGTCCAGTGGCACCGCCGGATGCTGGCGTCCGGGCGCTACAGCGGCCTGCTGGCCGAGGCCGGGGGTCAGGTCGTGGCGGGCGTGGGCCTCCTCTGGAACGACCTGCCGCCCAACGCGGACACGGGCTGCACCGTGCGGGCCTACCTGCTCAACGTGTATGTCGAGCCGGCGCACCGGGGACAGGCGCTGGCGCGCAAGCTCGTGCAGGCGGCGCTGGACGAGTGCCGCTCACGCGGCGTCGAGATCGTGACCCTGACCGCCTCGGAGGCGGGGCGGCCCACGTATGAAAGGCTGGGATTCACCGCCATGCCGGAAATGAAGCTGCGGCTGGGTGTGGAGGTGGGCGCATGACCCCGCTCGCCGCGACCCTGCGCCCCGTGAACCCGGACGACCTCCCCGCCTTCCATGCCGTGATGATGGCCGCCGGCATGGACGCCCGGAGCAACTGGAACCGCACCACCCTGGCCGACCTGGAGCGCTCGCTGCTCTCGCCCGGCTCGGGGGGCTTCCTGGCCGTCGGCGCTGGGGGAGAGGCGCTGGGCTGCGTCGGCTACCGCCCGGACGGCGACGAGACGCTGACCCTGAACAAGCTGGCGACCCTGCCGGGGGCGCGGGGCACGGGGCTGGGCCGGGCGCTGGTCTGGCAGGTCGAGCACGTGGCCCGCACGGGCGGCTTCGGGCGCGTGCTGCTGGCGGTCTCGCAGTTCAATCTGGACGCCGTTCCCTTCTACGAGCACCTGGGCTACGAGGTTGATCCGGACGCCGTCTACGCCCACGCCAACCCGGCGAGCCCGCCCCCGGTGGTGCTGGTGAAGGCCGTGCTGCCCTCCGCCGCGCTGGACGACGCGCACCCCCACCCCCGCCCGACCCCCACCGAGGATGCCCATCCATGACCACATCACCTGACAGGAAACTCTGGGGCGGCCGTTTCGCCGAGGCCACCGACGGGCTGGTCGAACTCTTCAACGCCTCGGTGTCCTTCGACCAGCGCCTGGCCGAGCAGGACATCCGCGGCTCGCTGGCCCACGTGGCGATGCTGGGAGGGGTCGGCATCCTGACGGCCCAGGAGGTCACGCAGATCACGGACGGGCTGAACACCGTGCTGGCCGACATCCGCGCCGGTACCTTCGAGTGGCGCCTCGACCGCGAGGACGTGCATATGAACGTGGAGGCCGCCCTGCGAGACCGGATCGGGCCGGTGGCGGGCAAGCTGCACACGGCGCGCAGCCGCAACGATCAGGTGGCGGTGGATTTCCGGCTGTTCACCAAGGAGGCCGCGCTCGATCTGGCGGGCAAGACGCGGGCGCTGCGGGCGGTGATGCTGGACGAGGCCGCGAAGCATCTGGACGCCGGGGTCGTCCTGCCCGGCTACACGCACCTGCAGGTGGCCCAGCCCATCCTGCTCGCGCACTGGTTCATGGCCTACGTGGCGATGCTGGAACGCGATGAAGGCCGCTTCCGGGACGCCGCTGAGCGAATGGACGAGTCGCCGCTGGGTTCGTCGGCGCTGGCGGGCACGCCCTGGCCCATCGACCGGCACGCCACCGCCGCCGCGCTGGGCTTCGCGCGCCCCACCGCCAACTCGCTGGACGGCGTGGGCAGCCGCGACTTCGCGCTGGAATTCCTGAGTGCCTGCGCGATCCTCTCGGCGCACCTCTCGCGGCTCAGCGAGGAACTGATCCTGTATTCCACCTTCGAGTTCGGCTTCATCACGCTGCCGGACTCGCACACCACGGGCTCCTCCATCATGCCGCAGAAGAAGAACCCGGACGTGTCCGAACTGGCGCGCGGCAAGGCGGGGCGGGTCTTCGGCAACCTGATGGGCCTGCTGACCGTCGTCAAGGGCACCCCGCTGGCCTACAACAAGGACTTGCAGGAAGACAAGGAGGGCGTGTTCGACTCCTACGACACCCTGAGCATCGTGCTGCGGCTGTACGCCGATATGCTGCCGAAAACCGTGTGGCACGCCCAGGCCACGGGGGCGGCGGCGGCGCGGGGCTACTCCACCGCCACCGACGTCGCGGATTTCCTGGCCCGCCAGGGCGTGCCCTTCCGCGAGGCGCACGAGGTCGTGGGCGGGCTGGTAGGCCTCGCCAGCCGCTCGGGCCGGCAGCTCTGGGAACTGGCCGACGCCGAACTGCGCGCCGCCCACCCGCTGCTGAGCGCCGAGGTGGCGCAGGCGCTGACCGTCGAGGAGAGCGTGAAGGCCCGCCGGAGCTTCGGCGGGACGGCGCCGGAGCGGGTGCGGGAGGCCATCGATGCAGCGCGACGAAGGCTGGAGGAGTGAGATGCCCGTGCCCCACCGTCCCGTCGTTCCGTCCATCACCCCCTCTGCCCATTCCTCTGGAGGTGCCCCGATGAGCCTGACGCCACAGACCCCGCCCCCCGTGACCCTCAGCGACATGCATGTGAAGCTCCGCCAGGCCGGGAGCGGTGACCTGCCGGTCATCCACGACCTGCTCACGCGCTGCGGGCTGCACACCAGCTCCGTGACTCCGGAAGGCCACACCTACTGGATCGCCGACCTGGACGGCGTGCCCGGCGGCTGTATCGGGCTGGAGCACGGCGACGGGGTCTCGCTGATCCGCTCGACGGCGGTGGTGCCGGGGGCCCGCTCGCAGGGGCTGGGCCGGGCGCTGGTCAATTCAGCGCTCACCCAGGCCAGCCTGCGCGGCGACCACGCCGTGTACCTGTTTTCCGAGGAAGCGGGCGAATACTGGCGGAGATTCGGCTTCGAGCCCGTGCCCCCCGGCGAGATCGTGGGCGCGCTGCCGGACGCCCCGCAGGTTCGCAGCGGCCTGCTGCGCGGCTGGATTCACGAGGAACAGGCCTGGAAACGCTCTCTGGAGCTGGCCCTGGAGCCAGGGCCGGGTGCCCGGGGATGACCCACGGGATCATCAGGGGGATGGTTCAGGGAATGGGCGCCCCTCTCCCCAGCCGGGCGCGGGCGGTGTATTCTGCCGGAACTTTCAAGCTGAGTGCTGCGGGCGTTCCCAGGGACGCCGCTCACCCCGTTCATTCCGGAGGAACCACCCATGACCGAATCCGTGAACATCCGTATGGCGCAGAGCGCCGACCGCGACACCGTGACCCGCGTCTTTCAGGAGGCGGGCCTGGACACCGACGCCGCGCTGGCCGACGGCACCACCTACTGGGTGATGGAGCGGGGCGGGCAGCCTGTGGGCGCCATCGGCCTGGAGCACGGCCAGGGCGTGAGCCTGCTGCGCGGCGCGGCCGTGATCCCGGCGGCGCGGGGGGGCGGCCTGGGCCGGCGGCTGGTCATGAGCGCGCTGGAGTACGCGCAGGGACGCGGCGACCGCGCCATCTACATGTTCTCCAAGGGCGGCGACTGGGGCACCTTCGGCTTTCAGCAGGTGCCGCTGGCCGTGGTCATGGGCGACCTCCCCGACGCCCCGCAGGTCAGGGCCTACCGCGACCGGGGCGAGCGGCCCGGCGGCACCACCTGGATGCGGCCGTTGAGCAGCTGAGCCCGGCGGCCCGCCGCCTGGAGGTGCCGGCGTGACCCTGCTGAGCCTGGATTCCATCGCCGTGCCGGACATCCATCCGCAGGCGCCGCTGAGCACGCGCAAGGCCCGGCTCTCCGACATCGAGGCCATTCACGAGCTGATCGGCTACTGGGCCACGCGCGGGCAGATGCTGGTGCGGTCGCGCGCCCTGCTAGCCGAGACCATCCGCGACTTCCATCTGGTGCTGGCCGAGCCGCACGAGGACAGAGTCGGCGGGCTGGCGGGCGTGTGCGGCCTGCACATGCTGGCCCCCGATCTGGCCGAGGTGCGCGGCCTGGCGATCCACCCCGCCATGCAGGGGCGCGGCCTGGGCAGACAGCTGGTGGCGGCCTGCGAGGAAGAAGCCCGCGCCATCGACCTGCCCGCCCTGTTCGCCTGGACCTACCAGCAGGGTTTCTTCGAGAAATGCGGCTTCACACGCATCGACAAGACCCATCTGCACCCCAAGGTCTGGAGCGAGTGCCAGCGCTGCGCCTTCTTCGAGAACTGCAACGAGATCGCCATGCTGCGCGAGCTGAGCTGAGCGGAACAGGCGGGGGCGGGCAGACGTGCGGGTCTGTGAGATGGAGTCCTCTGCCGTGGAGAGATCTTCGTGTGCCTGACGACGCTTCGGGGGTGACTGCTCCCGCTCCCTGGCCCGGAGTTCCGCGCCATTGAAAGCCAGTGCTCCCGCTCCGCCCCCCCCGGGCGCTAGTCTGTCCGTTATGTCTGAACCGCTCATCACGCTGGAAATCGAGAAACTCGTCGCAGGGGGGCTGGGCCTGGCGCGCGACGACTCCGGCGTGGTGCTGGTGCGCGGCGCCCTGCCCGGCGAGCGCGTGACCGCCAGCCTCCGCAGCGGCAAGGGCGTGCGCCAGGGGCTGGTACAGGAGATCCTGCGCGCCAGCCCGGATCGGGTGGCCGCCCCCGATCTGCCCACCGCCGATCTGGCGCACGCCTCCTACGCGGCGCAGCTGGGGTACAAGCGCGCCTTCGTGGAGGAGGCCCTGAGCCGGATCGCCAAGCTGCGGCATGAGGTGGGGGAGACCGTGGCCAGCCCGCGCGAGTGGCACTACCGCAACGCCGCGCAGTACCTGATCACGCCCTCGGGCCTGGCCTACCGTGAGCGCCGGGGCCGGGAGCCGCAGGTGTTCGCCGACGACCCCCTGGTGATGAGCCAGATCACCGAACTGGTGGGGAAGCTGAGCCCCGAGCTGCTCGACCCGGCGACCGAGGTGGCCCTGCGTGCCAGCGACCTGACCGGCGAGGTCGTGGCCGCGCTGATCGGCGC